>CANGXK010000230.1 GCA_947457715.1 Gemmatimonadota bacterium | reverse complement strand
TGCAGGAGAGTTCCCCTCGAGCACGCCGTACCTCTACGGCTGTTATGACGAAGAGAGCGAGGCCGCGACCACTGGACGGCCCAAAGTCATCATCCTCGGGTCGGGGCCGAATCGCATCGGACAGGGCGTGGAGTTCGACTATTGCTGCGTGCGCGCCGTACTGGCGCTGCGTGAACAGGGCTATGAGACCATCATGGTCAATTCGAACCCCGAGACGGTCTCCACCGACTTCGATATCTCGGACAAGCTGTACTTCGAGCCGTTGACGCTCGAAGACGTCCTCGAGATCGTGCATCGCGAGAATCCGCTCGGTGTCATCGTGCAGCTCGGCGGACAGACGCCGCTCAAGCTCACCAGGCCACTGGAAGCCGCCGGCGTTCGTATTCTCGGCACCTCGCCCGACGCGATCGACATCGCGGAGGATCGCCGTCGCTTCGAGGAAATCGTGCGTGAGCTCGGTATTGCGCAGCCGGCTAATGGAACGGCGACCAGCGTCGACGAAGCCGTTGAGATCGCCGACCGCATCGGCTATCCGGTGCTCGTGCGGCCGTCGTACGTGCTCGGTGGTCGCGCCATGGAAATCGTGCATGATGCCGCGTCGTTGCGTGGCTACTTCGAACGCGCAGTCCGCGTCAGCGAAGACCGCCCCGTATTGGTCGACAAGTTTCTCGAAGATTCGTTCGAGGCCGACGTCGATGCGCTTTCCGATGGCACCGATGTCGTCATTGGCTCCGTGATGGAGCATATCGAAAGCGCTGGGATTCACTCCGGCGATTCGGCGTGCGTCTTGCCGCCCTACCTGATTCCGCAGGATGCCGCAGATCAGATGCGTGCGCACACCGTGGCCTTCGCCAAGAAGCTCGGTGTGGTGGGGTTGATCAACGTGCAGTACGCCTACAAAGACGGCATCGTCTACGTCATCGAGGTCAACCCGCGCGCTTCGCGCACCGTGCCGTTTGTCTCGAAGGCCATCGGCGTGTCACTCGCATCGGTGGCCGCGCGGCTGATGCTCGGTGAAACGCTGGCCCAGATCGGCTTCACGCACGAGATCGTGCCACCGTTCTTCAGCGTGAAAGAAGCCGTGTTCCCGTTCAACAAGTTCCGTGAGTTCGATCCCGTGCTCGGTCCGGAAATGCGGTCGACCGGTGAAGTCATGGGCATCGACGAGGACTTTGGCACGGCCTTCATGAAGTCGCAACTTGCGGCGGACAATGCGTTGCCGCGAACGGGTGCCGTACTGTTCACGGTGAACGACTCCGACAAGCCGAATGCCGCCAAGCTGGCGGCCCGATTCCACGCCCTGGGCTTCACGCTGTACGCCACCAGCGGAACGGCGGCGTATCTGCGCGAGCGCAATATTCCCGTTCAGCCGGTGCTGAAGGTGAGTGAAGGACGTCCGCACGGCGTCGACATGATCCTGAATGGCGAAATTCACCTGCTCGTGAATACACCGCTCGGCAAACATGCGCAGGTTGATGACGAGCGGCTTCGTCAGGCGGCCATCAGCAATCGCGTACCATATACCACGACCTTGTCGGCGGCGAGCGCCGCGGCGGAAGCCATCGCCGCGCGTCAGTCGCGTGAACTGGGCGTTCGCTCACTGCAGGAGTGGCATGTAATACTGGCGGCATCGCGCCTCGCCGGCGGCGCGTCGCCGACCGCAGCCTCGTGAGCATCCCGGGCATGATCGCTTCGGCCGGGCAGGGCCATGTCGCACTGGGCGTCGTCCTGGGCGACGGCGCGCTCGTGCACGAATCCGCCTATGTCGATGCCGGCGCTGTCATCGGTGCGGCAACGCGCGTCTGGCATTTCTGTCATGTGCTCGGCGGTGCCGAGGTCGGCGCGCACTGCTCGCTCGGGCAGAACGTCGTCGTCATGAACGGCGTGAAGATCGGCGACAATGCCAAGATCCAGAACAACGTCTCCTTGTATGAGGGGGTTGAACTCGAAGCCGATGTGTTTTGTGGGCCATCGATGGTGTTCACCAACGTGTACAACCCCCGTAGCGCCGTCTCGCGAAAAAATGAGTATCGGCGCACGCTGGTACGGCGCGGCGCCACGATTGGCGCCAATGCCACCATCGTCTGCGGCGTCACGATCGGCCGCTTTGCTTTCATTGGCGCCGGAGCTGTCGTGAATCGCGATGTCGCCGATTACGCCTTGATGGCGGGGGTGCCGGCGCGTCGGATTGGCTGGATGTCCGAGGATGGGCACAAGCTCGAGTCGCTGAGTCTCGGCGGCGCGCACGGCGCGCATGAACTCCTGCGCTGCCCGGGTACTCACGTGCGTTACAAGCGGCTGGGTGACGTCGTCATTCGCCAAGAGGAGAGCGCGTAATGCCGACAGTCGTTCCCGCGGGACAGCGGATCCGCGTCGCGTTGCTGGGCTGTGGCCGGATCAGCCGGAACCATTTCGATGCGCTGGCAAAAACTCCGGGTCTGCAGCTCGTCGCCGTCTGTGACATCGTCGCCGAGCGCGCACAGCAGGCCGGTGAACAGTATGATGTGCCGTGGTTCACGAGTTTTGACAGAATGCTGGCCGATATGCCGAGCGATGCCGTCGTTGTCGCCACCCCGTCGGGACTGCATCCACAGCATGGTATCCTCGCCGCGAAGGCCGGACGCCACGTGATCTCCGAGAAGCCGATGGCGATCTCACTGGCGGCCGCCGATGCCCTCGTCCAGGCGTGTGACGAGCACGACGTCCATCTCTTCGTCGTCAAGCAGAATCGCCTCAATCCGCCGGTCGTGCTGCTGAAGCGTGCGATCGATCGCGGGCGTTTCGGGCGGATCTATATGGCGAATTGCACCGTGCGCTGGACGCGTCCGCAGGACTACTACGATCAAGCGCCGTGGCGAGGGACATGGGAGTATGACGGCGGCGCGTTCATGAATCAGGCCTCGCACTACGTCGACTTGATGCAGTGGCTCGTCGGTCCGGTGGAGAGCGTCATGGCGAAGACGGCCACGATGGCCCGACGGATCGAGGCCGAAGACAGCGGTGCCGCCGTGCTGAAGTTCCGCTCGGGCGCCATCGGCGTCATCGAAGTCACGATGCTCACCTTTCCGAAAAACCTCGAAGGATCGATCACGATACTCGGTGAGAAGGGAAGCGTGAAGATCGGCGGCACTGCGGTCAACAAGGTCGAACATTGGACCTTCGCCGATTACGATGACGACGACAAACTCGTCGAACAGGCGATTACGAGCCCGCCAAGCGTGTATGGGTTCGGACACGAAGGGTATTACCGTAATGTCGAGTCGGTGCTGCGTGGTGACGCGCTCCCCGACACAGACGGTCGTGCCGGTCGCAAGTCGCTCGAACTCATTCTGGGGATCTACGAATCGGCGAAGACCGGCCGTGACGTCCCCCTGCCGTTGCGCGTCAACATCTGAACTTACGAGCTATGGCCGTTCCTCTTCTCGATCTCAAGGCGCAGCACGCCACCATTCGCGATGAAGTCGTTGCCGCGGTGATGGACGTCGTGGATCAGCAGGCGTTCATCCTCGGCGATCCCGTCGCGCAACTCGAGTGCAGCGTTGCCGGCCTTTCGCAGGTCAAGTATGCCGTGGGCTGCGCCAACGGCACGGATGCCTTGCTGCTGGCGCTGCGCGCCCTCGACGTGGGAGCTGGCGACGAGGTCGTCACCACGCCATTCACGTTTTTCGCGACCGCCGGCGCCGTGCACAACGTCGGGGCCCGCCCCGTGTTCGTCGACATCGATCCGCGCACGTTCAATATCGCGCCCGACGCGATCCGTTCGGCCGTGCGCGAGAAGACGAAGGCGGTGATCGCGGTCGACCTGTTCGGTCAGATGGCGCCCATCGAGCACGTCAACGACGCGGCACAGGGGCGTCCGGTCATCGAGGACGCGGCCCAATCGATCGGCGCCAGTCGGCTGATCAACGGCGCCACGGTGATGGCCGGCGAAGCTGCCACGATTGGCACCTACAGCTTCTTTCCCTCGAAGAATCTCGGTGGCTATGGAGACGGTGGCATGATGGTGACGCAGGATGAGGCGCTGTTCGAAGCGCTCATGAAGCTGCGTACCCATGGCAGCCGTCGGACGTATTTCCACGAGATCGTCGGCTACAACAGTCGCCTCGATGCCCTGCAGGCAGCGGTGCTACGCGCCAAACTGCCGCATCTCGAATCCTGGAGTTCGGCTCGGCGACGCAATGCTGCGTACTACGATGCCGCGTTCGCCGATCTCGCCGATGTAGTCACGCCGTTTATCGATCCCGCCAACACCTCGATCTACAACCAGTACACGATCCGGGTGCCGAAGCGCGAGGCGCTGCAGGCGCATCTCAAGGATCGCGGTATCGGCTGCTCGGTCTACTATCCGCTCCCGCTGCACTTGCAGCCGTGCTTCGCGTATCTCGGGTACCTGCAGGGGCAGTGTCCCGAGTCTGAACGCGCGGCGCTCGAAGTGCTGTCGCTGCCGGTTTTTCCCGAGCTCACCACGGCGCAACTCGACGAAGTGATCGAGGCAGTGCGAGCCTTCTTTGGACGCTGAGGCGTACGACATGGTCGATTCCCCGTCGATAAAGGACCACCTGCTCTCAAAGATTCAGGACCGCACGGCTGTCATCGGCGTGATCGGCCTGGGCTACGTGGGGTTGCCGCTCGCGATGGAGTTCGTGCACGCCGGCTTCCGCGTCATTGGATACGACGTCAGCCAGCGGGTCATCGACCTGCTCATGGCCGGACAGTCACACATTCAGGACATCCCGAGTCGGGTGGTGCAGGAGGCGGTAGCGGCGGGCAGGTTTGTCGCGACCGCCGTCGAGTCGCGCATCGGGGAATGCGACGACATCTCGGTGGCCGTGCCGACGCCGCTCTCGAAGACGCGCGATCCGGATATGGCCTTCGTCC
>CANGXK010000229.1 GCA_947457715.1 Gemmatimonadota bacterium | reverse complement strand
TCGACCTCGAGGATCTCGAGCACCGCGTCGTGCAGCTGCCCTTTCGCGGCGTGAAGGGCACCACGGGAACGCAGGCGAGCTTTTTGTCGCTGTTCGACGGGGATCACGCGCGGGTCCGCGAGCTTGATCGACTCGTCACCACGCGCCTGGGCTTCACGGCGTCGATTCCGGTGAGCGGCCAGACGTACTCGCGCAAGGTGGACGCGCAGGTCCTGAGCGTCGTGGCTGGCATCGCGGCGACGGCGTCGAAGTTCTCCGGGGACATCCGGATGCTGCAGGCGTTCGGCGAAATTGAGGAGCCGTTCGAGAAGAACCAGATCGGATCGTCGGCGATGGCGTACAAGCGCAATCCCATGCGCTCCGAGCGGATCGCCTCGCTGGCGCGCTTCGTGCTCTCGTTGGAGCCGAATGCGAATCAGACGCATGCCGTACAGTACTTCGAGCGCACACTGGATGACTCCGCGAACCGCCGCCTGGTGATCCCCGAGTCCTTTCTTGCCACCGACGCGATTCTGGTGCTGATGCAGAACGTGGTGCGCGGACTCGAGGTCCATCCGGCCCGCATTCGCCGTCGTGTCGACGACGAACTGCCGTTCATGGCGACGGAGGAGATCATCGTGCGGTTCGTTCGCGCTGGTGGCGACCGACAGGACGCGCACGAGTTGATTCGCGGTCACAGCATCGATGCCGCGCGTGCCGTCAAGGATGGCGCGCCGCGCAACGATATGCTGGAACGGCTCGCCGCCGACCCGGCGTTCGGGATCCCGCTGGAGGATCTGCAGGCGGTGACGGAGCCGACGCGGTTCGTGGGCCGCTCCCCTGAACAGGTCGTGGAGTTCCTCGATGAGCACGTGGCCCCCTGGCTCGCGCGCGAACGTGCCGGGGGCGACGTGGAAGAGGTCCGCGTATGAGCACCGGCCTGCCCACCGCGATGATCGAGACGTCGCTGCCGTTGCCGCTGGTGCGTCGCGGGAAAGTGCGCGATGTCTACGCGGTGGACGATGACCGGCTGCTTCTGGTGACGACGGATCGCATCAGCGCCTTCGACGTCGTGATGAACGAGGCGATTCCGTACAAGGGCGCGGTGCTCACGCAGCTCACCGCGTGGTGGCTGTCGCAACTCTCGGGCGTGGTCGAGCATCACTTGCTCTCCGCCGACACCGACGAGATCGTGCGGCACGTGCCTGCGCTCGCGCCGTATCGCGCGTTGCTGGCTGGGCGCAGCATGTTGTGTGTGCGTGCCGACGTCGTACCGATCGAGTGCGTGATTCGCGGGTACCTCACGGGATCGGCGTGGAAAGAGTACCAGGCGCACGGCACGCTGGCGGGCGAAGCGCTCCCGACTGGGCTGCGTGAGAGTGATCGGCTCGATCCACCGATATTCAGTCCCGCTACGAAGGCGGAGACCGGCCACGACGAGAATATCACCATCGACTCGGTCATCGCGTCGGTGGGAGCGGACACCGCGGCCACCCTCGAGTCGCTGGCGCGCACCGTCTACGCATTCGGGCGCGCCGCGGCCGAACCGCGCGGGATCATCGTGGCCGACACGAAGTTCGAGTTCGGGTGGCGCGACGGTCGCTTGCTCCTGATCGACGAAGTGCTGACCCCCGACAGCTCGCGCTTCTGGCCGGCCGACAGCTACACGCCCGGTCGTGGGCAGCCGAGCTTCGACAAGCAGCCCCTTCGCGACTGGCTCGATGCCGAACGGCGCGCCGGTCGATGGAATGGCGACGCGCCGCCCCCGCCGCTTCCGGACGACGTGATCCGGGCGACGAGCCTTCGGTACCGCGAGGCCTTTACGCGCCTGACTGGAGCACCGATGGATTTGGCGCGTCTGGGACTGCCCGAGGAGTCCGTTTGATGTTCGCGCGTGAGGGCTATCCGTTGCTGCTGGGCGCCGTCGGCTTGGCTGCGTTGACCTTCTCGGCCGCGCTGCGCCTCCGCTCGTGGCCGTGCTGGCTCGCCGGATATGTGCTCACGCTCGTCGCCCTGATGGTGGCGTGGGTCTATCGCGCCTCGGCCGGGGTGCCCGCGTGAGCCGCCCGGATTCGCGCGGCGCCGGTGCCGCCAGCACCGAGCGTCCACGGCGGCCTCGCCCCCGAGCCGCCGTCGCCCTGCCCAATGGGTTCACGCTGGCGAACCTATTTTTCGGCATCTTCGCGATCGTCGCGGCCTCGCGCGGAGATTTCGATGCGGCTGCCCGCTTCATCGTATTCGGCGCGATTGCCGATACGCTTGATGGCCGTATCGCACGCGCCACGAAGTCCGGCACGCGCTTCGGTGAAGAACTGGATTCGCTGGTCGACGCGATCTCCTTCGGCACCGCGCCGGCGCTCATCATGTATTTCGCCGTGTTCCAGAGTACACGGTGGGAGTGGATTTTCTGCTTCTTCTTCACGGCTTGCGCCGTGATGCGCCTGGCGCGTTTCAACGTCGAACAGGCCGGCACCAAGAACACGCATTTCACCGGTCTGCCCAGTCCGGCCGCCGGCATGACGCTCGCGACGTACTATTGGTTCAGCCAGACGCCGCTCTATACCGAGACGATGATCGGCGACCTGCCCTGGCATCAGATGCTGCGCTGGGTCATGCTCGGCCTCGGCATGCTGATGATAAGCAACGTGCAGTACGCCAAAGTCCCCACGGTGAACTTCCGCACGCTCCACGGCATCCTCGGATTCCTGCTGGTCGTCGGCACCTTCGTGGGTGTGATCTTTTTGCCCAAGAAGTTTTTCTTCCCGGCGCTGATGGCGTACGTGCTGTACGGCATCGGCCGCACCGTTTTTCTCGGGTTGCTCGATCGCATTCCCGGCCCGCGTGAGGATGACGACGCGACCGCGGATCACCTCGACGAACCCATCGACCCCCGCCGCCGTCGTCGACGCCGGCGTCCTTCACGACAGAACATCGCGCCGGACGACGGCCGCGAGGAGCCCCTGGCATGACCCGTTTCCGCTGCGCCATCCATATCGTTCCGCGTCGCGGGATCCTCGATCCCCAAGGCAAGGCGGTCGCCGACGCGCTCCACTCGCTCGGCTTCGCGGATGTCAGCGAGGTGCGTGTCGGGCGGCATGTGATCGTGGAGACCGAAGCCTTGACGGCAGCGTCCGCGCGCGCGCGCGCGACGGCCATGTGCGAGAAGCTGCTGGCCAACCCGGTCACCGAAGACTTCGAGATCGCCTCGGTGGAGCAGGCGTGAAGGCCGGGATCGTACGCTTTCCCGGTTCGAATTGCGATGAGGATGCGTTCCACGCGATCGCCGATCACCTCGGGCAGGAGGCGGTCTACCTGTGGCACAAGGATCATGACCTTCAGGACGTCGATCTCGTCATTCTGCCGGGCGGCTTCAGCTATGGAGACTATCTGCGTGCCGGTGCGATCGCACGCTTCAGTCCCATCATGCAGGAGGTGGTCGCATTTGCGAAGCGTGGTGGACCGGTGCTCGGCATCTGCAACGGCTTCCAGATCGCCTGTGAAGCGGGGCTGCTGCCGGGCGCGCTCCTGCGCAACGCCAGCCTGCGCTTCGTGAGCACGCCGGCGCACCTGCGTGTCGAGTCGATTGCCACGCGCTTCACGGCGCAGTATCACATCGGCCAGATTGTCTCGATACCGGTCGCACACGGCGATGGCCGATACACGGCGGATGCCGACACGCTCGCGCGCCTTGAAGGCGAAGGACAGGTGGTGTTTCGCTACGTCAACGCCGAGGGCGAGGCCACCGCATCGGCCAATCCGAATGGCTCACTGCGCAACATCGCCGGCATCGTCAGCGCGGAGCGCAACGTGCTGGGCATGATGCCGCACCCCGAGCGCGCGCTCGATATGACGCTCGGTTCAACCGACGGCGTACCCTTGTTCGCGTCAATTCTGGAGTCGATGCTCGCTGAGGTGAAGGCATGACCGCCGCGTCCAACGCACGTCCCGTGGAATCCCGCCCGGGCGATCCGGTCATTACACCGGCTATGGTGGCCGAACACGGTATCACGGAGTTCGAGTACGAGCGCCTGATCGCGATGCTGGGCCGCACGCCGACGTTCACCGAGTTGGGCGTCGTGAGCGCACTCTGGAGCGAGCACTGCTCTTACAAGCATTCGCGTCCTATGCTGAAGACGCTGCCGACCAAGGCGCCGTGGGTGTTGCAGGGGCCAGGCGAGAACGCCGGTGTGATCTCCGTGGGTGACGGCTGGGCGGTCGCGTTCAAGATCGAATCGCATAATCACCCGTCGGCCGTGGAGCCGTATCAGGGCGCGGCCACCGGCGTCGGTGGCATTCTGCGCGACGTCTTCACGATGGGCGCGCGACCGATTGCGCTGCTTAACTCGCTGCGCTTCGGTCCGCTCACGTCGAGCCGCGTGCGCTGGCTCTTCGCCGGCGTCGTGAAGGGGATCGGCGATTATGGCAACTGCGTCGGCGTGCCGACGGTCGGCGGTGAAGTCGTGTTCGATCCGTCGTACGAAGGCAATCCGCTCGTGAACGCGATGTGCGTCGGTCTTATGCGCGAGGATGAACTCATCACCGCCGTGGCCTCCGGTGTCGGCAATCCGATCATGGCCGTGGGTGCACGCACGGGCCGCGACGGGATTCACGGTGCGTCGTTCGCCTCGGAAGATCTGTCGGCCTCCAGCGAAGCCAAGCGCCCGATGGTGCAGGTCGGTGATCCGTTCACCGAAAAGCTGCTGCTCGAGGCGTCACTCGAACTGATTCGCAGCGGACACATCGTCGCCATCCAGGACATGGGCGCCGCCGGTCTCACCTCATCATCGGCCGAGATGGCCGAGCGTGGCGATGTCGGCGTAACGATCGATGTCACGAAGGTGCCCGTGCGTGAGCAGGGCATGACGCCGTACGAGATTCTGCTCTCGGAATCTCAGGAGCGGATGCTCGTC
>CANGXK010000228.1 GCA_947457715.1 Gemmatimonadota bacterium | reverse complement strand
TCTGACGTGCCGTCGGGACCGCCGCCCATGTCACCGGTCCTCACGTGCGGCGCGAGTCCGGCGGTGCGCGAGGATCTGGTCGATCACCGACGCCTGAGTGATGAACGCGACCATCCGCATCGCGCGGTGGCAGGTGGGACACGCGAGCGGGTCGACCTCGAAGATCCGCTGGAGGAGCGCCGCCGTGCCCGCCGGTGCCGATTCAGAAGTCGACGTTCGGGAGGTTCGGGCGCAGGGCCGGGGTGGCGGTTTCGCCTTCCCTCACGGGCTGTCTCAAATGTGGGGACGGTGCTATCACCCGTGTTGACATAGGGGGCAGGGGTATCTCAATATCCTCCGGGGCGCCCTCGCGCTGAGCCACTGATACCCGGAGCAGAACGGATGTCCGACACGTCTTCGCAGGCGTCCATTGAACCGGCGCACGCTCCCGGTTGCGGGAGCCACGATGAGACCGGCCGCAAGGCGCTCGCCGTCGACCCCGATACCAAAGCCCGCAATCTCAAGCGGCTCCGTCGCATAGAAGGGCAGATCCGCGGTCTGCAGAAAATGGTCGAGGATGATCGCTACTGCGCCGACATTCTCACGCAGATCTCGTCGGCGCACGAAGCGTTGCGATCGGTCGGCCGCGAGCTCATGCGGAATCATCTCAAACATTGTGCCGCATCGGCGATCGCCGCCGGTGGTGCCGAGCGTGACGCCATGTGCGACGAACTGGTGGACATGATGTACAAGCACAGCCGATGACGACCACGCCCAAGCTCCGCGTCGTCGATAAGCGCTGAGCGGCGCCCGGCGCGACTTTCGCATTGGGCGGCTCCAGCCGATATTCACCGACAATCTCGTAATGTCGTCTCTGGTCCCACTCCATGATCGATCGCCGCGGTAGCGCCCGTCGTCCCCTGAGCCACTGTGCGCGCGCCGTCATGATCGCCCTGACGTGGCTTGCGCAGGCGACGATCAGTCGCTCGGCGTCGGCGCAAATCCTGGCAGAGCCCAATCGCGTCCAGCTGCACGTGCCGGATGTCGCGGTGCAACACTGGGGCGTCGGTCAGGGCCTCCCGCAGGGCACGGTGTCGAGGCTCGCAGTCGATCGGAACGGGCACGTGTGGGCTGCCACCTTTGGCGGTCTTGTGCGTTTCGACGGGCTTCGCGTGGAGACGTATACCGTACGTCGCGTGCCGGTGATGGTCGACAACACCGTGTCTGCGCTGCTTGCGGACGCCGATGGGTCGATCTGGTTCGGGACCCCCCGTGGTACGATCGGACGACTGGTCGATGGACGGCTCGTGGACACGCTGCCGACGCTGTCCACGGGCTCGGACCACGTGGTGGACGATATCTACCGGCTGAGCAGCGGGATGATCGTGATACGGATGGCGGATCGCCTGCACCGCTTTCAGGCTGGCCACTGGCTCGATGACGCCGCGCAGCCGGTGGTTCACTCGCCGTTGTTTCAGCGGTCGCCGAACGCGATCTGGTATGCGACCGAAAACGGCGTCACGGAGTTGACGGTCGGTGGCGTGCGCCGACAGCAAATCGGCCCGGTCGATCGGGTGCCGGATTCCGAGCAGCGCATCCACGTGGACCGCCGCGGTCGGGTCTGGCGTGGGGGCCGTGCCGGCCTGTCGATCCGGACGAAGGGTGTGTGGCGTCGGGTCGCCGGCATCGACAGCATCGTGCGTGTGATCGCGTCGAACCCGAACGACTCGGCCGAGGTGATCTGGGTCGGTTCGGGACGCACGCTGTTTCGCATCCGTGCGGATGGCGAAGGCGATGTGGCTGTGGGAGCCGAGCGTGTCCTCTCGTTGACCGCGTCGCCAATATCACTGGCGTTCACCGGCGACGGCGTTCTCATGGTGGGGACGCTCGGGCGCGGGCTGTTCACCGTGCGGTCGAACATCACCAGAGTGAAGTCGATTCCGACGCGTCAGGCAAGCCTCGAAGCGTCGCACATGGTCAGCGACCGTGCCGGTCGACTCTGGGTGGCGCCCGGCTGCGGCGATGCGCATCTGATCACCCTCAGCGGGACGGTGGTGGACAGCGTCAAGCTGCGGCGTGAGCAAGGGTGTGTGACCGCCCTGGCCTTCGACGACCAGCTCCGACTCTGGGTGGGCCATCGGGGGGGGCTCCGCCGGAAGGATCAGAACGGGATCGACGTCGAATGGGCGTTCGCGCGCGCGGGGGAAAGGCCGCTCGAAGACGGCGCGAATGCCGATGCATTCGAGGTCGCGCGCCCGTTGCTGCAGGTCGGTAACCGGATGCTCGTCGGCATGAGCGACGGTCGTATCGGAGAGATCGGCGCCGGCGACCGATGGCGGTATCTACCCGGCTGGGCGACGGTCACGAGACGTCCCATCGAATCCATGGCGTTGGAAACGGATGGCTCGGTCTGGGTGGGGCAATCCGGCCGCATCACCCGCTGGACGGCGGGGCGCCTTGCGGCGTACACGACGACGGACGGCGTGCCCGCGTCGATACCACGTGTGCTGCACCCGGATCGTCGCGGTGGCGTGTGGATCGGCACCTATGGCAACGGCCTCATTCACTTTCGCCCCGGCCACGGCTCGAGAGCCGTTCCGTTGCCGGATGAAACGGTATCGGGCTTCGTCGTTGACTCCGCGGGACAGGTTTGGATGCCCGGGAATCGCGGCCTGACGGTCCTGCCGATTCGTCGTTTGGCGGAGTGGCTCCGGGACAGTACTGTCATGCCTGACGCACGAATGCTGACCGACGCCGACGGCGTGCCGGAAGGCAACCGCGGCTTTCCCGCCGGCGCCGTCGTTGACGGGACGCATCTGGCCTTCGCCAGTCTCGCGGGACTCGTGATCGCCGAGGTCTCTCGCCTTCCTTCTGCGGCGCCGCCGTCGGTGGTGCTCATTGACCGATTGATCAGCGCGCGACGCACGCTCGAACTTCCCCGCGCCGTCCGTGTGGAGGCCAACGAACGTACGGTGGACATCGAGTACACCATGCCGGCGTATCGCTCGGCCGAGGTGGTGCAATTTCGCTATCGTCTCGAGGGGCGTGACAACGGCTGGGTTCCGCTTGGTGCCGCTCGGCGCTTACAGCTCGCGGCGTTGCGACCGGGGCATTTCACGCTGGACCTGCAGGGGCGCGTGCCCGGCGGACCGTGGCAACGGGCGGAGCCGCTGATCCTCGACGTCGTTCCACTCTGGCATGAGCGTACGTCGGTGCGCGTGCTGAGCGCCGCTGTGCTGTTCGCGCTGCTCTTCGGGCTGTATGCACAGCGTCTTCGTACCATCCGCGCACGGAACGATGCGATGGAACTGTCCATCAACGCACGGCGCGAGGCCGCCGAGTTGAGTGTGAGGCATCAGCGCGAACTCGCGCAGGTCGGACGTCTCGCGGTTGCCGGTGAACTCACGGCTTCGCTGTCGCACGAACTCGGTCAGCCGCTGGCGGCCATCGTCAACAACGCCGAAGTCGCGCGTCGTCTGCTGGCGCATCGCGACGCAAGGCAGGCTGTTGCCACGAGCGGTGATCTCGGCGGTTTGCATGATCACGCCGATCCGGCACCACCGATCGGCGCCGAGGTGGACGACCTGGCTGATGACGCGGATGAAGTTGACGATGTGCTCCACGATGTCGTCGTGCAGGGACGACGCGCGTCGCTGGTGATTCGTGAGTTCCGCCGCTTTCTGCAGCATGGACAGGGGGAGCGGGAATTGATTCTCGCGCCGGACATGCTCGAGAGTGTTCTCCGGCTCGTGCGCCATGAATTCGCCGATGCCGGCGTGGAGCTCCGGGCGCGCGTCGATCCACTCACCCCGCCGCTGTGGGTTGAGCGGGTGTTGTTACAGCAAGTGCTGGTGAATCTGCTGCAGAATGCGCTTGAGGCGACGCACGGACAGTCGGTGCGGCGCGTGTTGATGCGGGCGAGACCGGCGAGCGCCGGGATCCGCATCTCGGTGGCGGATAGTGGGCACGGGTTCGCACAGGACGTGCGCCACCGCGCCTTCGAGCCATTCGTAACGTCACGCTCCACCGGGATGGGGATGGGCCTTGCGATCGTCCGTCGCCTGATCGAATCGCACGGCGGTTCGGTGTCGGTTGGCAAGCTGCCGTCGGGCGGCGCGGTCGTGTCCTGCTGGCTCCCTTCGTCGTTGACCCTGAATGAGGCGGCCGAGTCGGGGCTGCTTCCCACGAGCTCCGCATACCATGGATGAACGTCGGGTTCACCAACGGGCCATGCCGGCACCTGCACCGACGGCCTCGACGGCATCGACCCTTCAGGTCGCCGTCGTCGATGACGACGCGGCCTCGCGCACGTCGATGATGCGGCTGTTGGATGTGTCGGGGTATGCCGCGCAGGGGTTCGCGCACGGTCAGGCGTTTCTCGAGGAGCCGTCGCCGGAGCGGTTTTCCTGTGTGGTGATGGATCTACAGATGCCCGGCGTGTCGGGGCTCGACGTGCAGCGCGTGCTGCAGCACCGTGGGGTGGCAACACCGATCATTTTTCTGTCGGCGTTCGGCACCGTGGCGGCCACGGTCCGGGCGATGCGGACCGGCGCGCTCGACTTTCTCGAAAAGCCTGCCGATCCACCGGCGCTGCTGGCCTCGGTTGCCCGCGCCGCCGCGACGGCTGGCGATCGGGTTGCCCGGCAACAGCAGCGGGCGGAGACGGAGCGGCGCGTGGCCTTGTTGACGCCGCGCGAACGGGAGGTGTTTGCGGGCGTGGCGAAAGGGTTGCCCAACAAGCAGATCGGGGCAGCGCTGGGGATCGCGCTGAAGACGGTGAAGGTCCACTGTAGCCGGGTGATGCAGAAGATGGAAGCGGGGTCGGTGGCGGACCTGGTTCGGGCGGCGGAGGCGCTGGCAGGGGCTTCGTGATTTCTTCGGGTTGCCAATGGCGGGTTCGCTGCAACCTGCTCCCAGCACGTGACTT
>CANGXK010000227.1 GCA_947457715.1 Gemmatimonadota bacterium | reverse complement strand
GGAGTTGCAGGCGTTACTCGACGATCGACCGGCCCCGCGTTCCCGATAGGGCGCCAACGGCGCGTTTTTCGCTCCTCGTCTTTCACCCGATCCGATGCGCATTCTCCTCAGTAACGACGATGGCATTCTCGCCAAGGGCTTGGGCGTGCTCGAGCAGGCCTGTCTGCCGCTCGGCGAGCTCAGTGTCGTGGCCCCCGATCGTGAACAGAGCGCGACCAGCCATTCGCTCACGTTGCATCATCCATTGCGCCCCGTTCAGCTCGGTGAGCGCCGCTGGCAAGTGGACGGTACGCCGACCGATTGCGTCATGCTGGCATGCGAGGCGCTGCTCGATGCGCGCCCGGATTACGTGATCAGCGGCATCAATCACGGACCGAACATGGGCGAAGACGTGCTGTACAGCGGCACGGTGGCGGCGGCCATGGAAGGGCTTGCCTTGGGCATCCCGTCGATCGCGGTGTCATTCGCCGGCAGCGTGCTGCGCGCCGATGCGTTGCTCGAGACGCAAGTCGATGTGCTGCGCGATCTGCTGAAGCACCTGATGTCGCTCACGTCGTTTCCGCGTGAAACCCTGCTGAACGTGAATCTGCCCAATGTGGCGGGCGATCAGATCAAGGGCGTCCGTCTCACCCGGCTTGGCCGTCGCGTCTTCAGCGATTCCATCACGAAGATGAAGGACCCGTGGGGACGGGAAATTCTGTGGATCGGTGGCGGCAGCGTGGAGTGGAGCGGCCCGGACGATTCCGACTTCCGCGCCGTGCACGACGGCTACATCTCGGTGACCCCGTTGCACCTCGACCTCACGCACCGCGATGTGCTCGATACGGCGACGGATTGGTGGCGTCCTCTGTAGAGCCGGAGTTCCGTGGCGCGCGCCGGCGGCTCGTCGAGGCGCTCCAGGACAAGGGGATCCGCGATCTCGCCGTGTTGCGGGCCATCGATCAGGTGCCGCGGCATCTCTTCGTGCCTCCCACAGTACGCCACCGTGCCTACGAGGATTCGGCCTTGCCGATCGGCAGCGGACAGACGATCTCGCAGCCCTACGTGCATGCACGAGCCCTCGAACAGCTGATGCTGACCGGCGAGGAAAAGGTGCTGGAGATCGGCACCGGCTCCGCGTATCAGACGGCTTTATTGGCAGAGCTGGCCGCGCAGGTCTTTTCAATTGAACGCTTTTCGGCGCTGCTCGACAAAGCCCGTCCGTTGCTGCAGCAGGCCAATGTGCGTAACGTTTCGCTCTTGCTTGGTGACGGCACGCTCGGATGGCGTGAGTATGGTCCGTACGACGGGATCGTAGTCAGCGCCGGTGCGCCGCACGTCCCGCCCGCGCTGGAGGAGCAGTTGGCCGAGGGTGGACGGATGCTGATTCCCATCGGCGACCGGGACGAACAGATGTTGACGCTGTTCGTCAAGCGAAACCAACAGCTGGAAGGTCGTGACATCGTTCCGGTCCGCTTCGTCCCCTTGATCGGGGCCGGTGGTTGGCCGGCCTGATGGACCTGGCAGCTCCACCGCGCACCTTGGGTGCCTTCACGGCGTGACCCACAAGAGGTCCACATCTGCTTCCCCCTCGGCTGCCGGCGCCGGCGGACGCCGCCAAGCGGCTCCATAGCGGAATCGACGCCGGCGTATTTCGCCCTGCTGGCGACCGCGCCACGGAACCACGTACTGTCGCCGGTCGTCGAGCTGGCGATGAAGCCACAGGGCGAGCGCGCGTCGGATGCACAGTCGCTTAGGCCGTCGGATGCATGGGCGTTGGACGAGGCAGTGGCACCGAGGCGAGCGCTGGCCGAGGAGCTCTGCGAGCGCGAGGGCCTGCACCGCGCCCCCGCCGCCGAGCCGTGGGCCGATCGTGCATGTCACGTGAGGGATGAGCGTTCCGACGCGGCGGCGCGTGCACGCGAGCTCCTCGCCCGGCAGGTCCGCGATGGCGAGATCTCGGTGGTCGGTGACAAGGCAGGCCCGGGTGATGCTGCGGCGCTCGCTGCCACCCTCGCCGCGTTACTTGGCGTGCGGCGTCAGTGTTGGGCGTCGCGACCCAAGGACGCGGATGGCTCAGGCGGTGCGCCGGTAGCGGGTGGCAGTGGAAGAAGTGCAGGGGGACATTCGCAGGTTCCTCGTCGCCGCCCTAGCCGTTCACGATCGAGCGATAGACGGCGGAATGTGATAACTTGGCCATCATGACTGCCCCCCTTCTCGAACGCCTGAACGCCACCCTTCGCGATGTCCCGGATTTTCCGACGCCGGGTATTCTGTTCAAGGACATCACGCCGGTGCTCGCGGCCCCAGCGCTGATGCGCGAGGTCGTGACGGCAATGCTGGCGCCCTTCGCGGGTGCGGACATCACGCATCTCGTCGGGGTTGAGAGCCGAGGATTTCTCTTCGGGATGCCGATGGCCCTTCTGCTCGGGGTACCGTTCGCACCCGCCAGAAAGCCTGGCAAGCTCCCGTGGCGCACGGAACGCGAAGCGTACGCACTGGAGTACCGCAGCGACGTACTCGAAATGCATGTCGACGCGCTCGGTACCGGGGCCCGTGTCCTTGTCGTTGATGACGTGCTGGCGACGGGTGGGACCGCGGCCGCGACCTGTCGCCTCATCGAGCGACTCGGAGGCGACGTTGTAGGCATCTCGGTGCTCGTGGAACTCGGTTTTCTCGGAGGACGCGCCCAACTGCCCGGTCGAGCGCTGCACGCCGTGGTCGCGTACTGAGCGGCCGTGAAATTCGCCGACAGCCTTGAGTGCCGGCCACGAACCGACGAGATTCGCCGTGACGCGGTTGTCCAACCGTGGCGTGGTTCCGGTCCCCGTAGCTCAGTTGGATAGAGCGGAAGTTTCCTAAACTTCAGGCCGCAGGTTCGATCCCTGCCGGGGACATCCGATTTTTGCCAATGCGCGCCCCCCCCATACACTCCCGGGGGCGGCGTCACTATGTTTCACCGCTAGTTCTGCCCGTTCCCGGAGCGCTGAGACGCGCGAGCGAGCGTTGGCGTTTTCCTCATCGCCCCTCATCGCTGGTCTTCCGCATGGCGCAGGCGTCCCGTCCAGTTTCGTCCTCCTCGAGCCTCTCCGACGATCCGATCGAGAAGGTCGGCGAGTGGTTCCAGATGAACAGCCGTCCGATTGCCATGGCCGTGGGCGGTGTCGCCGTGGCCGCCGTCGCGATCTTCGGCTACCGGGCTTACACGTCCGGGCAGAACGCCAAGGCTTCAACGGCGCTGTATACGGCGCAGGCCCCGATGGCCCAGGGTAACCTGGGCGAAGCCACGAAGCGGTTGGAGAAAGTGGCCGAGAGCTTCTCCGGCACGGCGTCCGGCCAGCAGGCAGCGCTGCTTCTGTCGCAGTCCTTGTACGAACAGAAGAAGTATCCGGAGGGCATCGCGTCGTTGGAGAAGGCGGTCGGCAGCGCATCGGCCGACTTCAAGGCCTCGATGGAATCGATGATCGCCGTCGGCTACGAGCTTCAGGGAAAGCTGGCGGAAGCCGCCGACCATTACGGCAAGGCGGCGGCGGCGGCCAAGTTCGGCAACGACAAGTTCAGCTATCAGGCATCACAAGCCCGTAGTCTGATGGTCGCCGGCAAGGCGGCTGACGCCAAGAAGATCTGGGAGGACCTGGCCAAGTCTGAGAGCCCGGTCGCTCAGGAAGCCAATGTTCGCCTCGGCGAGTTAGCCGGCGCCGGCAAGAACTAGCGCTCTCGGCACCACCACGGCGTACCAACGGCGGCCCGGAGTCTCTCCGGGCCGCCGTTTTGTTTCCTTAGGCGCTGACGACTAACGCGACAGTGAAGGTGACAGCTGGGCGCCTCAATAGGGACTGCAGGAACGCATACGGTGGGAAGTCTTCGTGTTTTGTATGCGCATAATACATGTTATGTAAACCTATGTTGGTGGATAACTGTGGGAAACTCTCCCGAGCGGCTGCACGTGCGCGGTGCGCGAAATCCCCAAACGCTTGTAATACAACGGCTTGCTCTGCTCACCTGACCTCACCGCGCCTCGCACCCCGCACCCGCCGCTGCTCGGTCCACCTTCCCACAGTGATGCTGTGAGATGATCGCGGGAGTCTGCGCCTGGCGCAGGCAGCGGCCTCAGATCGCGCACTACTCGGCGAGAATACCCTCGATGACGCCGCGGTACACCACGCGACCTTCACCGCGAAGCGTCGGCTGCCAGCCGACCGAATTGACACCGCCACCGCTGTTCGGGACCGCCGCAGTGTGCCGCAGGCGGACCTCAAGATCACGCCGCGAACTGGTCCGGATCACCACGGTCGAGCCGATCGTCAGCCCCCAGGCATCAAGCAATACGGCCGTTGCCACCGCCCCCGTCCCGCAGGCCAAGGTCTCACCTTCGACGCCGCGCTCGAAGGTCCGGTAGCGCCATTCGCCGCCCGGCATCGGCGATACCCAGTTCACGTTCGCCCCAGCGAGGCCAGACGCCGCATGGCGTCGAAGGCCTGGCCCTCGGCGCGCGACGTCAACCGCATCGGCATTCTCGCACAGAATGACGAGGTGTGGAATCCCGGCAACCGCGAAGCCGATCCGTTGCTCGCCATCCGCCAAATCGATCGACATGGCGGCCCGGACATCGGTCACGGGCTGCAGATCGATTTCGGGGACGCCGGATACCAGACGACTCGCGATCAGGCCGGCCGGGGTCGTCAGTACCATGCCCGACGCGCCCGCGATACCAAGCAATGCGGCCATGGCCGTCGAGCACAATGTCGCGTTACCGCAAAGGGCGGCTGGCGTGCCGTCACTGTTGAAATAATGGATCCGCACGTCGGCCTCCGGTGCGGCGCATTCCAGCACGACAAGACCGTCTGCTCCTATACCGTTGTGGCGGTTACATATAGATCGTATGACCTCAGGTGATGTCACACGGTCAGGTGGAACATCACGCCCATCGAAGACGACGAAGTC
>CANGXK010000226.1 GCA_947457715.1 Gemmatimonadota bacterium | reverse complement strand
TTGCGTCCGCTGACCAGCAGGACGACCGGCCCTGCGCCCGCCTCCATGTGCCTGTGACGCAGTGCCGCCACGGTGACGGCACCGGCTCCCTCCACCGCCATTCCCGTGGCACGGTGCAGCCAGGCAATCGTCTCCCCGAGCTGCTCCTCGGTGACGAGTGTCATTTCGTCGGCGCAGTACTGCCCGATATGCAGGGCGTCGGCGTCAATTTGACCCGCAAGCCCGTCGGCTAGAGTCGGTGTGACGACCGTATCGATCACCTGTCCCGCCGCCAGGCTTTGCGCCATCGCCGACGTCTCCACACTCTGGGCGCCGATGATGCGCACCTGCGGGGCCAGTGCGCGGAGCACCGCCCCCATCCCGCCCAGCAAGCCGCCGCCGCCGGTGCAGATCACAACGGTGCGCATGTCGGGCACCTGCTCGAGCAGCTCCAGGGCGACCGTGCCCTGGCCCGCCAGCAAATCGAGGCCGAGGCAGGGATTAATGAAGCGAATACCCTCACGGGCCGCGTGCGCCTTCGCGACAACCATCGCCGCGTCGTAATCGGCGGCTTCGTCATGCACGATGGCGCCGAGCGCGCGAATCCCGTCCTTTTTCACCTGTGGGGCATTGCGCGGTACGTACAACGTGGCCGGCGTATTGAACGCCTTCGCCGCATAGGCCACACCCAGCCCATGATTGCCCGCGCTCGAGGCCACCACGCCCTGGACACGCTCGTCGGCCGACAAACCGGCCAGCACGTTGTAGGCGCCGCGCACCTTGAACGATCCGGTGGGGTTTTCGAGCTCCAGTTTGAGGAGCACCTCCACGCCGAACGCCTCCGAAAGCGTGTCGGAGCGAATCACACGGCTCGGGGCCAGCACGGGGCGCAAGCGCTCGGCGGCACTGTGCACCGCAGCGATGGCAGGGATGATGCGCGGATCGGGGGTGGAACGCGTCGGCATATCAGAAAAATAGCCGAGTTGCTGTCCTACAACAGCGTGCCGCTGTGGGGAACGACGATCGGCGCACCGCCAGAACCCACACGGCGGATGTAGCCCGCCACGTCGAACTTGAGCTTCGCGCGCGACGTGACCATGGGCCGGATACCACCCCAGATCGGCTTGTTCCCCCACGGCCGATCCCACAAGCCCAGGCACCACATGATGCCGCCCACGCTGTTCGGGTCGCGGCCATCGAGCGCGTACTTGTCGTTCAGCAGGTACAGCCACGAGCGCGCCTGCTCGTAGTCCTCCGTCCAGAGCAGTACCGTCTTGCCCCACAGCATGCGCGGGTAGTTGTGGATGATGCCCTGCTGCACGAGCTCACGCTGCGCCGCGTTCCAGAGGGCGTCGTGCGTCTGCGCCGATTCGAGCGTCTCGAGGTCGTACCGCACGGGCCGGGGATCGCGCATATGCTCCGCCATCGTCTTCTGGATCCACGCCGGCAGCGCTTCGAGTCGATCGAAATGCCGCGTGCGGACGCACCAGTTGTATGCCAACTCACGCCACGTGGTGACCTGCTGCACGAACGCGTCGAGGCTCTCCGGCGACGCACCACTCGCGCGGGCTTCGCGCACCACCCGCGCCGACGCGATCTGGCCGAAGTGCAGATAAGGCGACAGGCGCGACGTGCCGTCGCTCACGCTCGCTTCGTTGCGACGGTCCGCGTACGGCAGCAGCTCACGCGATACGAACGTGGCGAGACGATCGGCCGCCGCGACACTGCCGCCCAGCAGTGACACGGCGGGCACCGTGTGATCGATGTCGCACGTACTCACCGCGGTGGCGATATCGGCATCGCTCAGCGTCGCGATCGGCAACAGCGACAATCCACCCTCACTCACGGTGGCGCGCAGCGACGCACGCAAGGCATCACTGACCGGCACACGCGGCAGTGCCTCGAGCACAGGCTCGATACTGTGATCGAGCAGCTTCGCAATCTTGGGACGAATGGTGCGCGCCGCGTACTCCGGCTTCTCGAACGCCCCGCTGGGCACCGTGCACACGCTGTCGATGGCGAGCACGCGACCATTCACGCGCTCGGCGAAACGCTCCACGCGCTCGCGGATGCCGGCGGTTGGGAAGAGATCGGTGATTACCACATACGCACGCGCCGCGAGCCGATCGACCACCCGACGGTCATCATCGCGCGATGGACGCAGCACGAACTGGTAATACAGTCCGCGCGACTCGGCGTCGCGCGCCGTGTCACGGGCGCCCTGCAGGATGAACGTGTGATGCCGGTCGGCGGCGTACGGGTAGCTCGGGTCGAGTCCCTGATGAATCACCAGCGGCCGGTTCACGCGATCGGCTGTACGGATCGCCGCCCGCAGCGCCCAGTTTTCCTCGAGTCGATGCGTGGACTGCATCCAATACAGCACGTACTCGCCGTCAGGGTTGTACGTCTTCCCGTTCACGTCGACCGTGCGCGCGACCAGTTGGTCGCGCACGTAGTCGGCATCGAGGGCGTGTGGGGCAGAGATGGAGCGAATCGTTGGCGTCGACATGGCGAGTCTGGAACGCACCGCAGAAGCCGAAGGTGCCCGCTACGCGGCGACGACGCCGATGCAAAGACGCGTCGGGACGCTTGACACCAGAGCGCCGTCGGCTACCTTTCGCTTGTTACCCGATCGGCCCCGCGCCAACAGGAGCGGGGTCATTTTGTTGGTGTAACCGCCGTGTGTTTCACGGTCCCGGGGCTGTAGCTCAGCTGGGAGAGCGCTGCATTCGCATTGCAGAGGTCAGGGGTTCGAGCCCCCTCAGCTCCATTTGTGTAGGAAATCGAGGCCGTTGCGTCACGGCTTCGGCGCTGGTGTGACGCGGGAACCTTCTGCATCGTCCAGTGTACAGACAATGAAGCCCGCCGCCGTTCGGTAGGACGGAGAGTTCCAATGACGGTGCGCGTGGCAGTCTTCGAACCCCTGGTGCCTGAAAAGGCGGCCGGGGGTTCTTTGCTTGGTCACGGTGAAGTACGGGGTCGGGAGTGCGGAGCAGTCTTTTCTTTCCCCGTACTCCCTACTTCGCAGGGAGCGCCGCCACGTCGGCCCGAAACGCCGCCATCGTCTCGGCGATGAAGCGGTTCTCCTCCACCTCGACCTTGCCCGCGAAGTCATTCATCGCGGTGAACCCCAGGTTGCCGAGGAAGCGCATGATCGCGCTTTCGCGCACCGTGACGTCGAACTGGCGGCTCAGCACTGTCTGGCCATCGCTGCCGTTCCGGAAGCCGAGGGTGAACAGCACCCCCTTTCCCGCGAACGGACGACGGAGGGGCGACCGCAGCAGCCGTTCGGTAATCAGGGGGAGATGCCACGTCGGGTCCTTCGTGAACCGCATCGCCCAGCCCCGCTCGCGCGCCGTCTTCACATGCACGAACTCGCCCTCCATCCCGGTGATCCCCACGGTGAAGAACGAGATCTTGGCCAGCGCGTCGACGTGCACCTGGAGCGTATCGGGCATGCGGCGTGCGGCGCCGAGCAGCGGTTGCAAATGCCCGTCGTGCGTGCGGAACCGCACCGTGAGCACCTGATCGCGCGCCTCGGCATCGAACCAGTCCGCGCCAGTGCGATCGGCGAGCCGGTAGCGATAGCGGGCGGGTGCCACGTATTTGCCGATGTACTTCGCGAATGCCGGAAAACTCCGCTCGAGGCGGTCGCCACTCACCAGGATCTGCAGCGTGACCAGAGTCGAGCCGTCGGGTTGCGGACGCGTTCCGATGGAGTCGATCGTGAACAGTCGCCCCAGCGCCGTCGACGTGCGTGGAAACACGGCGCGATAGTCTGCCCGCAGCAACGTCGCCGATCGTTCGGCCGACAGAAAGAGCGC
The DNA here is from genome assembly GCA_947457715.1 of Gemmatimonadota bacterium. The sequence continues at coordinate 1,149 of CANGXK010000226.1, read as the reverse complement.
CTGTATGACGTCGTCGGCACGGGACGGTGGCATGGGGCCGACCGCGTTGTCGACGCGCGTGCGCCAGGCCCAGTCGCTCTCACCCAGTTGCTCGAGGGCGATCAGATGGCGGGAGTCGCCAAGCTTGACGGGCATCGCCACTGCGGGCCGCGCCACGAACAGGTACTGCGCGCTGCTGAGGCTGCCCTGGATCTCGAGGTCGCGATCGGCACCGAGGCGCGTGGAGCGGAATCCGGTCCAGACTGCGGTGTCACTGACCAGTCTCGACGGCGCGAAGGCGTACCGGGCGATCCGCATGCGGGCCATCGAGAACTTGGGGGTACGCACCACATTGGTGAACCGATGCTCGATTGCCGCCGCCAGTGCGTCCGCATTTGCCTTGGCGTTGGAGACGTCCGGGCCATATGCCAGCACCGCTGCCCGGCAGCCGCCAAGTAGCGCGACCGACACGAGGATGGACGCGATCGCCTTCGCCCGCCGTGGGGGGGACGTTCTCGGGAGCATTCGCATGAGGTTCCAGTACACCAAAGAACAGTCGGGTGGCATGCCCCGCACGGCAAGCGTCCGCTCGCGATTAGTTTTCGTGATTCGCATGGCCCATTGAACGCTGCACTTCTCGGTATCCGCCGTGTCTGACTCCGCTCCCGCATCCGGTTCTGAACCCACGTCCGCCCCGCGTCGCGACTTCATCCGCGAAATGGTGGCCGACGACGTTGCCAACGGTCATTTCGGCCGGGCGCCCGCCACGCGTTTCCCGCCCGAGCCGAACGGCTTTCTGCACATGGGTCACGCCAAGTCGATCTGCCTGAATTTCGGCATCGCCAAGGAGTTCGGCGGTACCTGCAACCTGCGCTTCGACGACACGAATCCGGCCACGGAAGACGTGCGCTACGTGGAAGCGATTCAGCGCGACGTGCAGTGGCTGGGCTTCCAGTGGGACAACCTCTTCTACGCGTCGGACTATTTCGAGAAGCTGTACGAGATCGCCGAGTCGCTGGTGCTGAAGGGCAAGGCGTACGTCGATTCGCAGAACGAAGAGGAGATCCGCGCCGGACGCGGCACCGTGACCTCGGCGGGCACGCCGGGCCCGTATCGCGATCGCACGGTCGAGGAGAATCTCGACCTGCTGCGTCGCATGCGCGCCGGTGA
>CANGXK010000225.1 GCA_947457715.1 Gemmatimonadota bacterium | reverse complement strand
TATGTTGGATCCGGCGCTGGGGACCTTCGACATGATGGTCGCCATGGATTCACTGATCCACTACGAGCCGCGTGAGATGACGGCGGCGCTGGCGGCGCTGGCCCCCCGCGTCCGGGACCGGATGCTGGTCACGGTCGCGCCCAAGACGCCGATGCTGTCGGTGATGCACCTGGTCGGGAAGCTCTTTCCGCGGCAGGACCGGGCGCCCTCGATCGTGCCGGTGTCCGAGCGGGACTTCCGGAATGGCTTGCTGACCACCCCGGTGTTGGAGAACTGGGGCATGGTCGGGACGCGATTGGTGGAGCGGGGGTTCTATCGCTCCATGGCCATCGCGCTGCAAAATGGGTCGATGGGTGCCCGTGGCGCCCATCGCACCTGACGGTTCACGACGAGGAGATCAGGCATGGATGGTTTGGGTTGGATCATCGCAGGGAGTGGGGTCACTCTGGCCGGGGCATGGTTCGTCATGCGCCGGACGGTGGAGGTCGCGTGCACGATCGACCTCGAGTCGACGCACGATCACTTCCACGCACACGTCGATCTGGACGGCGTGGACGTCGATCCGGGCGATGAAGTGCTGGTCCACAATACGCCGACGCACATCCCGTTCGGGACGCAGCGCACCTATGCCTCGCGGGCAACGGTGCAGCGCGCCAGCTGGTTGCGGCGGCAGTTCGTGAAGCTCACCGGCGGCACGGAATTGTACGAACTGTACGACGTCGGCTTCGAAGGCTGAGGAGAGACACACTACTTATGTACCCGACCGCTACCGAGTTGCCCGTTCGCGCGTACGACAACGTGAACGAGAGCACGAAGAACGCGCAGCAGGATGCGATGCTGAACCCGCGGTTTTACACCACGGATTTTGCCAAGATCGACGCGCTCCGCATCAAGCCCGAACACCAGCAGATGTGGGATGACATCCTCGCCGAGTTCCGGCGCGATCCCAACAAGAACCACTTCAAGCGCAACGAAGAGTTCGATGCCGACTTCGCGTCGATGGATCCGAAGCTGCGCGAGCAGTTCATCGAGTTCCTCGTGTCGTCGGTTACCGCCGAATTCAGCGGCTGCATTCTGTATGCAGAAATCAAGAAACGGATCAAGAACCCCGAAGTGCGCGAGCTGTTCGGCTTCATGAGCCGTGACGAAGGGCGACACGCGGGGTTCATCAACCACACGCTCAACGACTTCGACGTGGCGGTGGATCTCAGCTTCCTGACGAAGGCCAAGAAGTACACGTTCTTCCAGCCGAAATTCATCTACTACGCCACCTACCTGTCGGAGAAGATCGGCTACGCGCGCTACGTGACCATCTTCCGCAACTTCGAGAAGAATCCGGACAAGCGGTTCCATCCGATCTTCAAGTGGTTCGAGAACTGGTGTCTCGACGAGTTCCGCCATGGCGAGGCGTTCGCCGTGCTCATGCGCTCGAACCCCGAGCTCCTCGAAGGGCGCAACAAGCTCTGGATCCGTTTCTTCCTGCTGGCCGTGTTCTGCACGATGTATGTGCGCGACCACGCCCGAAAGCCGTTCTTCGAGTTCATGGGCATCGACGTGGACGACTACGATCGTCGCGTCATCAAGCTCACGAATCTGATCAGCCGTCAGGTCTTTCCGGATACCATCGATACCGAGAGTGAGGCCTTCTGGGCCTTGATGGATCGGATGTGGAAGAACACGGATGCCATGCGGAAGATCGAAACGGCCGGCGGGTTCATGTCGGGCGTCAAGGTCGTGCTGCTGAAGGCGGCCAATGCCCTCACGTTCGTGCAGCTGTTCCTGCGCCCGCCGCACCGGCAGGCGTTGCCCGCCGACGTCCGCGTCCAGCCCGTCTGGTAGGGCGGGAGGAAACGACATGGCCGGTCCAGCAGACGTCATCGTCAAGGGGCTGACGAGTCTCTCGTCGCGGTTCCTCCCGTTTGCCGATGTGGCAACCGACGAGGTGCCGCTGTCGCGCCTCCTGCGGCTGGCGCTTTTTCAGTTGTCCGTCGGAATGGTGCAGACGTTGTTCGTCGGCACCCTCAATCGCGTCATGATCCTCGAGCTCAACGTCCCGGCGTCGTTGGTGGCGATCATGCTCGCCATCCCGCTGCTCGTGGCCCCGTTGCGCGCGTTGGTCGGCTTCCGCTCCGACACCCACCGCAGCATCCTCGGCTGGAAGCGCGTGCCCTACCTCTGGTTGGGCACGCAGCTGCAATTCGGCGGGTTGGCCATCATGCCGTTCGCGCTGCTGGTGCTCTCCGAGCACGGCGGACGCGGACCGGAGTGGGTCGGCTACGCGGGCACGGCGCTGGCATTCCTGCTGGTAGGCGCCGGCGCGCACACGACGCAAACGGCCGGCCTCGCGCTGGCCACCGATGTGGTGCGCGAGGACAAGCGCCCGCGCGTGATCGCGCTGATGTACCTCATGATGCTGCTCGGGACGCTCATCTCGGCGCTGGTACTCGAGCAGTTCCTGCGGGATTTCACGCCGCTCAAGCTGATCCAGGTGATTCAGGGCACGGCGGTGTTCACCGTGATCTGCAACGCGGTCTCGCTGTGGAAACAGGAAGCGCGCGTACGCGGCGTCGTGGAGTACACCAAGGATGAAGTGCGCCCGCGCTTTCGGGATGCATGGCGCACGTTCGCCGGCGGTGGGCAGGCGGTTCGCCTGCTCGTGGCATCGGGCATCGGCTTCTTCGCGTTCAATCTGCAGGATGTGCTGCTCGAGCCGTACGGCGGCGAAATCCTGCATCTGACCGTGTCACAGACCACGATGCTTACCGCGATCATGGCTGCCGGCGCGGTCGCCGCGTTCGGGTTGTCGGCCGCGATGCTCCGCCGACAGCACGACCCGATCCGGGTCGCGGCACTCGGCGCGCTCGGTGGCATCATCGGTTTCGCCATGATCGTCTTCGCCAGTCCGCTCGACTCGCCCACGCTGTTCCGGGCCGGTGTGGCCTTGATCGGATTCGGGGAAGGCTTGTTCGGTGTCGGCACGTTGTCGTTCGCGATGCAATTGAAGGACGCATCGCAGCACGGCATCGCGCTTGGCGCGTGGGGCGCGGTGTTCGCTACCGCGGAAGGTCTGTCGTTCGCCCTCAGCGGTCTCCTCAAAGATTGGCTGTCGCATCTAGTGGAGCGGGGCGCGTTGGGACCGGGGCTGAGCACTCCGGCAGTGCCGTACTCGGTGGTCTACCACCTCGAGATTTTTACGCTGTTCGCGACACTCGTCGCACTCGGGCCGCTCGTCGCCCGTCGGATGGCCGGTCGTGCCGCCGCGGATACGACACCGCAGTCCTTCGGACTCGCCGACATACCGGCCTGACCGTCACCATTCGTACTGGAGCCGACCTATGGAGTACATCGATGGCGCGCAGATCGCCTTGTATGCGTTCTGGCTGTTCTTCGCGGGGTTGATCATTTACATCCGCAAGGAAGACAAGCGCGAAGGCTATCCGCTCGAGTCCCCGCAGGGCCCGCGTGAAGGCTGGCCGTCGGTGCCCGACAAGAAGACTTACATTCATCGGCCGCACGGCGGCGAGGGGACGCACTGATGTCCGAGATCAAAGCGGTTCCCGTTGACGGCTACAACGGCTCGGCGCTGGTACCCACCGGCAACCCGATGATCGATGGCGTGGGTCCGGCGTCGTGGGCCAATCGGTCCGACACGCCCGACATGACCTTCCACAACACGGCCAAGATCGTGCCGATGCGCCTCGATCCGACCTACTCGATCGCGAAGGGTGATCCGGATCCGCGTGGGCTTCCCGTGGTGGCCGCCGACAAGCAGGTGGCCGGGACGGTCATCGAGCTGTGGGTCAACCGCGCCGAGCCGCAGGTGACCTACTACGAAGTGCAGCTCACCGGCACGGAGAAGCGGGTGATGCTGCCCGCCGCGTTCGTGCAGTGGCCCAACTTCGGACTCTGGGGCAACGACAAGCTGCTCGTGAAGGCGATCACTGCCGCGCAGTTCGCCAACGTGCCGGCCATCAAGCGCGACGATCAGATCACGCTGCTCGAGGAGGACAAAGTCTGCGCGTATTATGCGGGCGGTCACCTGTACGCCATGGCCGACCGGAGCGAGCCGATCATATGAGTTCCGGCGCCGACGGCACGCCGCAGTACATCCGTGGCGTGCCGCACGCGCTGCCGGAGGGGGAGCACATCCTCTGGCAGGGCGCCCCCGAGGCCGGTGCAATTGCCACGCACGTGTTTCACTGGCGTCTGTTCCTCGCCTACTTCGCGGTGATGACCACGGTCTGGGTCACGTCCAGTGCGCTGCCGTTCTCCTCCCCGGCGTTTCTGGCGGGACTGGGCGTGCGTGTGGGCCTGTCGGCGCTCGTCATGGCCATCGTGTTCGTGTTGTCGCGCGTCGTCGCGCGCACGTCGTGGTACGCCATCACGTCGCAGCGGCTCGTGTTGCGATTGGGCATGGTGTTCGAGATATCGATCAACATTCCGTTCACCATCCTCGATTCCGCCGGCGTCGGCGTGTTCAAGGACGGCACGGGGCAGGTGGTGCTGACGCTCACGAAGCCGAATCGCCTGGCGTACATCGCCCTCTGGCCGCACTGCCGCGTGTTTTCCATCAATCAGCCGCAGCCGGTGCTGCGTGGATTGCGCGAGCCGCAGCGCATCGGGACGCTGCTGGCACAAGCTGTCGCGGATGCCGCGGCGGCGGCGTCGCCCGCATCGGCGAGCGATTCACCTCTGTCACCGCAGCCCGCATGAACAGCCCGATCCACTTCGAACCGGAACCGGGCGCACGCCCCGGCGCACCGCCACTGATCGTGCCCAAGCCGGCGCTCATCATGGCCGCCGCGCTCGTCGTGTTCGTGTTTGGATTGGCCGCCTCGGCCAAGGTGTTCGGCTTCGGCGCGTTCAAGGAAATGCCGACGGCCGTGCTGGCCGAGCGATCGCTACGGTTTGTCGATGTGGCGGGTGGCGCGATCACCGTGATGGATGCCACCACCAAC
>CANGXK010000224.1 GCA_947457715.1 Gemmatimonadota bacterium | reverse complement strand
GAGTTTTCGCGTCCTGGCCTTCTCTTCGTCGTTCATAGTGCCCCCGTCGCGGTGCCCGGCACCGCATAGCCGTCGTCCCGACGCATGATCAACCGGCGTCCACGCAAGCGCTCCAACTGCACGGTCACCGACGGCACGCTCACCGCCAGAATCGGCGCCAGTGATTCGGCCCAAATCGGTCCGTGCTCGCGCACGGCTTCCCAGTGCAGCCGCTCGTCGTCATCAACATGGCCGAACAATTCGGCCGCTCCCTCATGCCATGAGACCAACGCCAGCGCATGACGTTCGAGCACCGTCTCGATCGGGTCGATATGCCCCTCGTGAATCCCCCGGAAGGTCAGGAACCCCGGGAGTCCATCGTCACTCGCGTAGCGCAGCAGCAGCTTGGCCACGATCTCGTCGGCACACGAGAAATCCAGCAGGTTGACCTGCGAGAAATCGATCGTGGTCACCACCGAGGCGCCGAGTTCGATGACCTGCTCTTCGATCGCCGTGCGCACGGCCGCGCCGGTCGGACGTGTGACGAGGTTTGAGTACAGGTCGCACACGGTGCCGCGCAGCACGGTGCCGACGTCGATATTGACGGTCATCGGCGCCTCACAGCGACGTCCGTGCGCGGGCACGCGACGCGCCGGCAGTGCGAGGCCGCACCGGGGCATCGCCAAGGCGCTCGGGGATCGTGACCTGCATCTGGGCGCCGGGGAAGAAGGGCAGCGTTTCGGTCATCGGCACGTCTTCATCCCACTCAGGGGTAATCGCGATGCGCGCGGTGCCGCTGCGCACCGACAGCTTCCCGTCCCAGCGTCCCACGAAACGACGGATGCCGGCCAGCCCTTGGCCACGGCCCTTGTCCCCATGCCGGAAGCGGCTCACGGCGCGCAGCACGGCGTCTTCCAGCGCCATCGCGTCATCCCAGCGATCGCTGCGGCGATGTCCCGGCGAGCTCTCGAGGGACTTCCGGAAGCCCACGCCGGCGTCGCACACCGCGATCACCACCACGCGGCGTCCGAGGCGACGCGCATACTTATACGTCTGCACGGCCACCCAGCCGCCAAGGCCGGCATGCTCCACGATGTTCTGGCACGATTCGCTGAGCGTCATGCCGAACGCACCGGTAATGGCGGTATCGAGATTGAGCTGCCCATGCAGGATGTCGGCTGCCTTCTGCTGAATGCGGCCCACCACGCCGTGCACGTCGTCGCTCTTCGTGATCGGCGTGATCTCAAGCAGTACATCCGACTCGTGCGCGTCCCGCGCCCGCGGCACCGTGCCGTGCATGTCGTATAACTCGGCCGCATGACGGAAGAAGCCGGCGCGCGACCAGTACGACACCGTGTCGGCATGCTCAGGCACGGCGAATCCCATCCGGTCGGGGCGCGACTGTGCGACACACAGCAGCGCGGTGAGCCCATAGGGCGACTCCCAGCGCGCATGACGCGCGTCGACGTGGATCTTGGCGCCTTCGGGTACCAACGCCCACTGCTCGAAGACCTGCTCGAAGCTTTGCTCATCGAGTGATGGCGGCACGCTGATGACAGTCGTCACGAAAGACTCAGCTCTCCGCGAAGATGATTCGCGAGCCCGGTGGCTCCGCGATGCTCGACGTTGCGCGACGCGGCCTTGTTCGCCGTCGCAATCGCATCCGTCAACTTATCACCGGCCAGCAGCCGCGAGAAATGGGTCGCGCCCCATACATCACCGCATCCGGTGGGATCACCGGGGCCATCGACCCGTGGCGGAACACTCGGCACCAGCCCGGTGCGCAGCGCACCGAGGGCGCCGCTGCCGCCACGCGGTGATGTGGACAGCGCAGATGTGTGACCTCGCACGGGCGGCAAGTCGCTCAGGCGCTCGAATCCCGGTGCGGCCACATACACCGCCCCGCGCTTGCCGAGCGTGACGCACAGACAGGACACGCCCGCCGCCACGGCCGTGGCGGCCAGCGCCATCGAGTCCGGCGCCATCATCTGCATCTCGTCTTCGTTCACCTGCAGCACGTCGAAGCACTCACACCACGCGGCCACATTCGGCAGCGGCTGCGCCACGCGCAGGCCGTCGGGGAGCACGGCCATGATCTTCATGTGCAGGTCGCAGTAGATCGGCCCGGCGAAATGGGCCCGCACCAGCTGCGTGGTCTCGAGATCGAGCTCCCATCCGCTCAGAAAGTTGATGTACAGCGCATCCAGCCTCGCGGCGTCGAGCACGGGCTTGAGCCCCATCCACGTCCACGCCGGTACGCCGCCGGTGAGGTGCTCGGTGCGACGTTCGTCGTCGAGATAGCGCAGCTCCACCCGGTTGTTGGGATACGGCACGCCGATGATCTCGGCGTCCGGCGCCATATGACGCAACGACCGGCAGAACAGGCGCGCGCGGTCCACCAGATCGTCGCCCACGCGCGCGAGCGGCACGATCTCCCAGTCATCGGGCAGCGCCGCGTCGAGGGCCGACAGCGAGTAGGTGATGCCGCCCCACTCCTCGACCGGCACGCTGCGTTTATCACGACCATGCAGCACGTCCCACACGAACGAGCCGATCACACCGACGCGCTTCTTTCGCGTCTCGTTTGGCGCCGCGGCGGCCGTCACGCGGGCGGCCGACCGGTGTGCTGCGCGATGAACGTGGCCACGGCGCCCACGACACCGGCGGTGCCTGGCAGGGTGCCGGGCACGATGCGGCAGGCATCCACCGCCGGCTTGAACGCGCGACGACGCACTTCCTGACGCAACGGCCCGAACAACGCTTCGCCGGCCTGCGTGACGCCGCCGGCGATCACCACACAATCGGGATTGAATACGTTGAGCAGATTGGCGATGCCCGTGCCGAGAAAGCGCGCGGTGTCGCGTACGATCTCGATGGCCACCGCGTCGCTCTGCGCTGCCGCCTCGTACACCGTGGCCGCTGTGATCTTCGAGATATCGCCGTTCACCATTTCAGGCAGGATCGATTGCTGATCGAACGACAGCGCTTCACGCGCCCGTTCGGCGATCGCCGTCCCCGACGCATACGCTTCCAGGCAGCCGTAGTTGCCACAGCCGCAGCGGCGTCCGGTCTGGTCGATCGTGGTGTGACCGATTTCACCGGCCACGTCGCTCGAGCCGTGATACAGCTTGCCGTCGAAGATGATGCCGCCGCCGATGCCCGTCCCGATCGTCATGCCGATCACGTTGCGGGCACCCTTGGCGGCACCCACCCACCACTCGCCGTACGTCGCGCAGTTCGCGTCGTTGTCGAGCGCGGCCGGCAACCCCGTGAGCGCCGTCATGCGATCGCGCAACGGGATGTTGTGCCAGTTCAGATTCGGCGCCACGAGGACGATGCCCTTCTCGCGGTCGAGCGGCCCGGGGGCACCCACGCCGACGCCGAGAAACGCGTCGCGCGTCACGTTGGCTTCATGCATCGTGTCGGACACGGCGTCATTCACCATGCGGGCCATGCGCCCGATCACGCCATCGGCGCCCTCGTGGGCGGCCGTGGGTTCGGAGCGCAGACCGTATTGGCGCGATCCATCAGCAGACATCGCGCAGACGACAATGTTGGTGCCGCCAAGATCGACACCGACAATGAACTGGTTGGCTGGGAGGGCAGTCATAAGGGCAAAAGATAATGCTGCCGCCCAGTGCCGGCTGCGAAGTCGATCGTTAACGCACGTGACAGACGTTCGTCCAATGGGCATGCCACTCCTGCCGATACCCCGAACGCCTCGCCTGCCGGCAACTGCGTTGTTCCGATTCGTGAGACTGGCGTGCGGGGTCGGACTCGGGTTCACGACGGCGTGCGCCAGCGCCGACGGGGCCGGAACGCCGACCGCTCCGCCGGTCGAACCACCACCCGTCTCGGTCGATCCTCGCACACTGGCGCCCTATTTCCCACCCACCACGGGGGCGTCGTGGGACACGATTGCCGGCGTGCGGCTCGGCTACGACACCGCCGCCCTCACGGCGGCCCTCGACTGGGCAGGCACGCAGCGATCCACCGCGGTCATCGTGCTCTGGCGCGGACGGATCGTGGCCGAGCGCTATTGGAACGGCTGGACGCCGACCAAGGACTCGATCATCGCGTCCGCCAGTAAATCGGTCCTCAGCGCCATCACGGGTGAACTGGCGCGATCGGGACGACTCTCGCTCGACAGCGCCGCCGCGCGATACCTCGGAACCGGCTGGTCGCGCAGCCCCGGCACCGAGTCGCGCATCACGGTGCGGCATCTCTTGGGCATGATGTCCGGACTCAACGACTCGCTGCAAACCATCGTGCAGCCCGGCACCCGCTTCTACTACAACAATCCGGCCTACTATCAGCTGTTCGGCGTCGTACAGGCGGCCAGCGGCGAGAGTGTCAATGCGCTGTCGCGGCGCCTGTTGTTCGATCGCATCGGCATGTCGGGCTCCACATGGGTGCCGAACATCGACACCGGCGAACTGGGATGGATTCTGAGCAGCACCGCCCGCGACATGGCGCGATTCGGCCTGCTCGCGTTGAATCGCGGCCGCTGGAACGGCGTATCGGTGCTGGCTGACAGCGCGTGGTTCGCGGCGTCATGGCGCGCGACGCCGCCGGATAACGCCGGCTACGGATTGCTCTGGTGGCTGAATGGCAGCAGCAGCTACCGCACACCAGGGCCGTACTTGCTGCCGTCGCAACCCGGCGCGCTTATCCCGTCGGCGCCGCTCGATCTGGTCGCGGCACTCGGCAAGGGCGACAAGAAGATCTACGTCGTGCCGAGTCTCGAACTCGTTATCATTCGCCACGGGGAAGAGGCCGATGCGTCAGCCGGCAATCCACTCGCGGTCTCGGCCTTCGACGAGCAGTGGTGGCGCAAACTCAAGCCGGCATTTCGCTACTGAGATGCGCGCGTCTCGCGGACGACCCGCTCCGCGACCATACCCGGCTCCAGATCCCGCATGCACTTCCAATGTCCCAGCGGGCAGGCCTGTCCGCCGTGGGCACTGCACGGTCGGCAGGTGAGCTCGTCGCGCCCCAG
>CANGXK010000223.1 GCA_947457715.1 Gemmatimonadota bacterium | reverse complement strand
TACCGTTCACACCACCGGTGCACGCCACCAGGAACTTGTTCAAGCCGACCGAGTCAGCGAGCACCGGGATCGTACGGAAGCCGTTCGATCCATCGGCCTGCACGACCACGACGCGCGTGGTGCCGACGAGCACCGTGCTGTCCTTCTCGACCTTCTGCAGCACGATCAGCGTGTCACCCGGCATCCACAGCGAATCGGGTACGGCCACACGAACGGTGTCGTTGCCAGAACCGAGGAGGCGCGTGTTGCCGATGCCACCCTGCGCAAATGTCGGGCGGGCGAGCATGGCGAACTTGACCTGCTCCTCACGGCCACCGACCGGGTCGGTGAACTTCATCGTGAACGGCACGCGGATGCGGACCAGCGGGCGGGCCGCGGTGGCGCCCACGAGCGCCGCCACCGTTGCAGACGTTTCGGTGGTCGTCGTGGCCTTCGCGGCCACATCGACCAGCGCCGTGGTGACGGCCGACTGCAGATCGGCGACGGGATCGAGCTTGAACGCCTTGGCGCCCCACGGATCGGTGAGCCACGTGAGTTCGTAGCGTCCACCCTTGATCCGCTTGTTGCCGACTAACGGACCGGTCGTCGCCGTGGTGTAGTTACCCTGCACCTGCGGCACGAACAGCCGCGCATTGCCGGACAGCGTATCACCGTTCGTGCGCATCACGAAGTTCCGGTCGCGCGACGTGTTGCCCGACAGACGCTCGGTGCGGAAACCGTTGGCCGTGTTCGACGAGTCGTCCGGCTGAGCGGTGAAGCCCGGGTACAGCGGCGAGCCGACCTGGTCACGGACCTGGTTGCCGCCGTTGGTGCCGTACGGGTCATTGATCGCGAAGATCGGCTTGTTGTCGCCCGTGACCCAGACGTACCCCGGGTAGCCGGCCGGCGAGGTGATGGTATCCACGAACACGCGCGACGCGCCGGTGACGCCGCGAGCGGTGCCGGCCAGCAGGCCCGTGCCCCGGCGAACCGGAATGTCACCCGCCGTCGTGAAGGTCTGCTCCTTCGCCACAAATCCGGCCGTGGCCGGCGAGGTGGGCGACGTGGTCGCATTCGCAATCACCCACCGGGCACTGATCGTCGACGAGACCGCGCGCGTGACGGTGTCCTGCACCTTGCGCACGATGAACTGGTTGCCGAACACGAGCCGCGAGGTGCCGGTCACGCTGTTCGATACTGCCTGCACGAGCACGGGCTGCGTGGAGTTGCCCACCACCGTGGACGTGTCGACGCGGGCATACTGCCGGCCGGCCGCATTCGTGATCGGCGCATACACCGTGAGCGAGGCCGGCCCGGAGGTGGCGAACGCGGAGTTGATCGTGTCGAGCGGAAAGTTGAAGGCTTCCTGCGCGTTCGTGAGGTAGAGCCCGCGGCCGGGCAGCGAATCGATGACGCGGAAGGTCGCGTCGGAGAAGCCGCGCGTGCGGGTCACGAACACGTAGTTGTACGTCCGGCCGGCCTGCAGGTTCTCGGCGAAGTTTGCCGTCTGCGGCACGCCCTTCACGTAGTTCACCGTGGCGACCGGGCGCCAGCCGAACGCCTGCAGACCGGCGTCGATGGTGCGCGTGGGCGCCGACGTGCAGGTGGCCGCGTTGCCGGTCGTGTTGGTGAACGTCGTGCCGCCATCGCACGACTTGAACAGGTACACCGAGCTCAGATTGTCATTCGCCCGCGCCGTGAGCGAATCGAGCAGCGTGGGATTCAATCGCAGGATGCGGCGCGTATTCGCGTCGCCCGCCAGCGAATCGGCCCGCAGCTTGTTCACCAGGCCGACCATGTACGGATCGACCGGGTTGATGTTCGGATAGCGGATCACGATCTGCGAACCGATGGACGTTGCCGCACCGGCGGTGAGCGAGTCGAGCAGCTCGGCCGAATTGATCGTGTACGACAGCCCCGCCTTCACTTCCGGATACGCGATCGGCTGCGGTCCGGCGTAGTTCGTGAGGTACGCTTCGGTGAGCCCCTCGATCGCCTTGCGCGTGGTGACCGAGTCGGCGTTCCACGAGAAGGCCCACAGGAACTGCGTGGTGTCGCCGGCCTTCAGCTTGAACGGACCGGCCGTGATCGTGCCGAGGATGTTGCCGTACTCGTTGCGATAGCCACCCACGATGGTGTCGGAGTAGATCGCGTGGCACCCGAGCGAGCCGCAGCCCGGCACCGAGATCGAATCCTGCACGCCGTCGTTGTTGTAGTCCCACTTGCCGAAGGGCTGCCCGTTGGCCGGGTTGGTCGTGCCACCCGGCACGAACTTCGGGAACTTCACCCCGGCTGCCGTGGCGGGCAGCGAGCCGCTCCACTCTTCCGGCGTCACCATGCTGGTGAAGTTGTTGATCGTGAAGTCGGATGGGTTCCGCCCGTCCAGGAAGTCGTCCTCCTTCGACGCCACATACCCGAAGCCGGCGCGCGTGGAGCGCGTCATGGCCTGCGCGGCCCGTCCAACATTCCCGGGATGGGAGTGGTTGAAGGTGATCGTGTCGTCGGCGAACGGGCTGGCCGGGTTGTAGTACGGATCGGCCGGATTGCGCGTGAAGCGCTTGTTGCGCACGTCGCCCAAGGGCGACTTGAGCCACGTCATGCTCCACACGCCGGCTTGGAACGCGACCGTGGTCAGGCAACCACCGCTGGTCGAGTTGAGATACCGCTTCGGGTACGACGTGCTGCAGTTGCCGCTGGTGCCGGCCTTGGCGGCCAGAATCGTATTCGTGTTGAAGTCGAAATACGGCGACAGATACTGCTGGCCGTCGGTCGACGCCAAAAAGCCGGGTGTCGTGCCGAAGTACAGCGAGTCGTAGTCGACGCCCGTGCCGTACACGGCCGCCGACTTGTTCACCATCTGCACCTGGTAGTACTGCGTGTTGCGCGTGGCCGGCGACGCGAACTGGTAACTGTCGACGCGCAACTCGAGGCCCAGCGGGTAGCCGCCGTCCAGCGGCGTACCCGCTCCGCCGGGCACGATGCCGCCCCAGCGGAGCTTCTGCTCGCGGAAGTAGTCGGAAATGAAGCCGTACACGCTCTGCGTGCCGAGGAACTGCGTGGCATCGAGACGATCGCGGGCGATGCGCCAGTCATCCCAGCGGAAGGTGCTCTTGTTCGCGTTAAACGTGTTGAGCCACACGGAGTCCTGCACCACCAGCTTGCCCCGGAAACCTTCCGAGCCCCAAGTGTCCGGGCAGTCCTTTTGCGCCAGGAGCGAGAAGCCGGTGGTCGTGTACACGTTGCCGTCCGACCGGCACGACGAGCCGTCCTGCGCCGTGACGCCGGCAAAGCTCTTGCCGAACTGGGCGTCGGCGGCCCCCCACTTGCGGCTCGACGACACGAGCGTCTCGTACGTGATCGTGGTATAGCCCAGCGACCCGGTCATGTTATTGATGGCTGGTGCCACCGCCCGGATCTTGCGGAACTCCGTCGGCGGCGCCGCCACCACGAAGCCCATCTGGAAGAAGACGTTGATGCCGCCCGCCGTGGGGCTGACCGCGCGGGCACCATAGGCGACGTCGCCCTGATTCTGCGCGACCGGGCCACCCTGATTGGGAATGGCCGCGCGGTACGTGCCGCTCATGCGGAGCGTGCCGAAGGCGAGATCCTCGGCCGCGAACAGGTTGAACCCGCTCGTGGTGGGGAGCGGAATCTGCCGAATCGTGCCATCGGGCAACGTTTCGTCGAGGTGCCGCACCGGGGGCTGTTCGAGGCGCTGGGCGCCAGCGACACCGGGCGTGAGGATCGAAATGCCGGCCAGCACCGCGAGCGTCGCCAGAGCGCGCGAGACACCGCGCGCTCCCGGGCCGTGCGGCTGTCGGCAGGAATGATTGGTAGTGAAACCCATGAGGTTTTCGCCGTCCATGCTCAGAAGTTGACCGACAGGCCGGTGGAGATGCTGCGACGCGCCCCGATAAACTCGGGCTGGTCGAAGGCGGTCGAGGTATTGTCGCCGGCGTTGCCGATACGACGGTTGGCGAAGTCGCGCAGACCGGCGTCGCAGGTGCCCGTGTTGTTGAAGACCTGCACGCAGTTCTTGCGGTCGAGCAGGTTGTTCACGCGCAGGAAGCCCGAGTAGCGCAGATTGCCGATGCGGAACGCCTTGTCGAGTAGCAAGCCCATATCCTGCGTGGACGGCTGACGCGCCGAGTTCACTTCGCCCTGATTATTGAGGCCGATCGTGCCGGCCGCCGCGCCGCGGAGCGGCGTGTACGGAATGCCCGACGTGATGTTGTAGGTGATCGAGCCGCTGAAATTGCGGAGCGCCTTGCCGAGGCCAAGCGGCAGTTCCGGCGTATCGTTGCCGACACGATAGAACAGCTGCACGTTGAGGCGCTGCGGCTGATCGACGTCGGTCAACGTCTCGACGTTCTGCGCCCGGAGCGCTTCGTCCGTCCGGGACACTTCGTTGGCGCGATCAGGCGGACGGGCATTGGTCGTGGAACGCGAGAGGCCGTAGTTGATGTCATAGCCCCAGCGATCAGCGAGGCGACGACGGAACGCCACTTCCACACCGCGCGACGACAGGAAGTCGCCGTTCACGATGATGTTGTAGGTCGGGAAGGCACCCGCGTATGTGCTGCCGATATCCTGCGCGGCACGGCTGCTGCGGATGCCGGTAAGGCCCGTCTCCGAGCGGCTGAACACCGCCACCTGAATGGAGTAGCCCTTGCCGATTTCACCGGAGTAGCCGACTTCGAACTGCTTGGCCTGCTCGAGGCGAAGGCTCGGATTGCCGACGAAGGTCGGATTGTCCGGCTGCAGGTTGGGCGTGCACTCGCTCGTACCGGGCTTCACTTGGCCGGCCGCGCAGTACTTGTCGGCGGCGCCGGCGACGGTACCGATACCGGTGTTGCGATACGTGTTGCCGTACAGCGGCACCATGGTGTATCGGCCGCCGTTGAAGAACACCTGCGACTTCTCGGTGAGCGGGAAGGCCACGCCCACGCGCGGGCTGAACGCCGTGCGGGCGGGCGACTCGCGGAAGTCGTCGAGCTGCG
>CANGXK010000222.1 GCA_947457715.1 Gemmatimonadota bacterium | reverse complement strand
GCTCGCGATCGGACGGGGATCGTCTGCATTACAACGGAAGGGCCCCGCGGAGAGATCCGCGGGGCCCTTCTGTTTGTGGTTCCTGGCTGGCGCCGCCAGAGGCGCCGATCAGCTACTTCGGCTTGGCCGTCGTGTCGGCCTTGGCCCGGCGCTGGTCCACCTCATGGAGGGGCGTCGGCAGCTTCAACGTACCCATGGCCTCCTCGACGTAGAACTTCCAGCCCCAGCCGAGAACTTTCTGGTCGCTGGAGAGCACGATTGGCGTTTCGACGGCCTGTAGCACGGGTTCAGTCACGTCGCCGGGCACATCGCGGACATATAGCACTTCGTAGACTTTTCCTTCGACGAGGTAGCGCATCCGCCGATGGCCGTGGTCAAGCCGAACGGTATTCGCGTCGGTGGCGGTGAGCGTGCCTTCGCCAAGCAGCGTGATCAAGCTGTCGTGCGTGATGCCCACGGTGAGTTGCTTGAGGCGTTCCGCGCCGGCTTCCGGAGTGGCGCAGGCCGCTAATGCCAACAGGAGCGAAACAGGAACTAATCGGACAAATGACGAGCGCATGGGATGGAGTGAGGAGTGGGGACAGCGGATGGTGACCCGACACAGGCGACTCACCAACCGGATAAGCGGCATACGATCGCTACGGCAAAGCGGAGCGTCCCAGAAAGGGACGCCCCGCCTGCGTACTCCAACCGTGTCACTGAGTTCCTGCTAGCCCCGCCCTGGATGGGCGGGGCTGGCGAGGATTAGATCGCAGGGTTGCACTTGAGTCCGGTGACCGTGATCACAGCCTGCGGAGCCGAGTAGCCGAGGCTGCTCACACCGCGTGCGATGATCCGCATCGGGATTTCCGTGTTCTGTACAGCGGTAGATCCGCACGTCACCGAGATCTGGACACCGCCGGTGAGCGGGTTCACAACCGGCGTTCCAAAGGAGACACCGACCGTGTACGCGTTCATGAACGGGACATACTCCATGGTCACGTTGGCGTTGCTGAAGCCGGTGTTGAACGTCGGCGCAGACACCGTCACGTAGCCGGTGGTCGACGTGCCGGGCGAGGCCACGTAAACCGGATCCGCAAGCTTGGTGAAGCTGCCGGCGGCGAGGATGCTCGCAGGAGCGGTGTACATGGTCTGCGTCACCACCGTGTTAGCGGCCGTGCTGGCCAGATACGGCGCCTCGGCCGAGCGAGCGGCAGAGAACGTGATCGTGGCCACACCCGTCGTGATACCCTGGACATCGCAATAGGCGTTGTTCACGGCCGGCGTCTTGGTCGTGAAGCGATTGGCGAAGCCCGAGCCCACCACAATCACATCCGGGTTGTCGGAGGTACACGTCAGCGTCGTGTTGCCGATAGTCGGATCGGAGACACCCGCAGACTTCGTGATGGTGTACCAGATGCGGGCCGTGTTATCCGTGTTGCCCAATCCAACGAAGACACGTGCGTCACCCTTGATATCAAGAGCCGCCTTCACCTGAGTCGAGGCGTTCGACTTCGACCACCAGGTACCAAGGCTGTCGACACCCGTCTTCGCGGGGAGAACGTTGATGGCACCAACCGCAATGGCGCTGTAGACCTTCGGGACCGTGGTGGCACCCGGGATCGCAGCGGCCGTCAGGAGGCCGTTTCCGCTCGCGTCGGTACCGATGGCGCGGACGGAGTCGAGACCCGTGAAGGCAGCCTGCGACACGTTCGCACCCTGCGCGACCGCAGCTCCGATCGTCCACAGGTAGCGGAACACACGCACGCCGCCTTCATCGAGCGTTTCGGCGAGCGTGGCCGTGCCGCGGTACTCGTACGCGTCATCGTACGCACCAGTCGTCGCGTTCTGACGGCGCGTCACGACGCGTACCGCGTTGAACGGCACGCTGGCCGACGACGAGGTCGCCGTGACCCGGAACTCAACAGCCGTGGAGGTGACCGAGTAGACCGACCACGTGCCGATCTTGGCACCGGCGTTGTTGTTCACCGCGTCATCCGCACCCCAGTTCTTACGCTTTGCGGGCGTGCTGACCTGGTTGATGCTGATCGGCAGCTCGGCGAGACTGCTGTACGCGTTCGTGGACCACGTCGCGCCGGCGTCGTAGTTCGTGAGCGTTGCCATGGCACGGACGTCGAACACACGGGCCGCGATGACCGTCGGCTTATAGGTGAGTTCGTTGGCTACGGGCGACTGGACGACCTCATTCGCCGTGTCGAGTTCCTGGAGATCCTGGATGAACGGGATCGGCAGGTTGACCGCACCAGTGTAATTCTGACCCAGTCCGATCAGGCTCGCGAGCTTGTTGTCCGTGAGCGTCGCGAACGGATTGTGGAACAGTCCGGTCCGGATCGTGCTGGCGAACTGCGTGACGCGCGGGAAGCGGACTGAGATGTCCTCGAAGCCGAGCGTGAGCTCCGCACCCATGATTTCCAGGTCATCACTGGCCTGAAGCGCCACACCGGCCGTCTGACCACCCGTGTAGAAGGCACCTGCGTTGGTCACGATGCTGTTGATCACGGGCGCCGTGTTGTCGATGACAACGTTGCGGGCCGGGATCGTGGTGGTGTTACCAGCGCGGTCCACGAGCGTGCCGGTGAACGTGTAGTAGCCGGACTGTTCCTTCGCAACCGGCTCCACCACCGCACTCGATCCGCGGCCAGCGTTACCGAAGATGTTGATCGAGAACTGACGGATCGTGTTGTCCGTGCCCGGCACAACGCCGTTCATGGTGTTGCCCAGCTTGCTGCCCGTAGCAGTCGACGAGCTCACGATGTTCTGCACGGTCGCGCTGTTGGTAACCGACGGCGTGACGAGCGCAATGCGCCGCGTGATGCCGAAGGTGCCGAGGCGTACGCCGTTGTTGGTGTAGCAATTCTCTTCGGTGCACGAGCTGAAGCCCGAGCGCTCGTCCTTGGCGCGGACGGCGAACAGGGCGTTCGCGGCATTGATGGCCACGTCACCGGTCGACGTCTTAGCGTTCACCGTGTTGCCATTGATCGAGAAGATCGAGTCAATGGTGGTACGGGCGAAGCCAGCGAGCGACGGAGCAGCAGCCGGTTCTTCGGCCGACGGGGCCGGGATGGCCACGATCTGCGGCTTCGTGCGGTCAACGCCGAACGTGTTGCCGGCGAGGGCCGGAACTTCGAATTCGTCGTCGAGTTCGTACGTGAACGCGTTCGACGTGACGCGATTGCCGAGCTTGTCCGTTTCCGTCGCCGTCAGGAAGTACGCGGTGTTTTCGAGGTTGTCCGCGTTTTCCTGCAGGCCCATGCTGGCAACCGTCGCCGAGAGGCCACCCGTTGCCACCGGCGTGGTGCACAGCACCGGGGCCGTGAGAGCTTCGCCCGGCGTGAACGCCGGCGTGTTGCACACGCTGAACACCGTATTGCGTGCGGTCGGGAGGCCGACCGAAGCGTCAACGACTTCGTAGCGCCGACGAACCGGCGTGACGCCAGCGGCGCTGGTGATTTCGTTGAAGGCGTAGTCGCCGTTCACCCAACCCGAGTCCGGACTGGTGGAGCCGCCACCACGCACGTTGAGGGTTTCGATGATGGGCGCCGCGTAGTCAGCCGGTACGGCAGTCGACGTCTGGCGGTAGGCCAGCGACTGGCGGTAGAAATTCCCATTGAGGAGCGGCTGCGTGAGCCCCGCGCGGGTGTACGCGATCGGGAGGAAGATCGGCAAGCCAACCACAGGATCAGCGATGATGACCGCCGGCCCAGCGATGGCGTCGTTCGTGAGCGAGGCCAACACCTCGGGCGCATGTCCCGTGCCGGCATCGGTTTCGGCGCCGGTGCAATCGAAGGCCATGGCGACCGAGTCGCGCGGCTGCGCGCCGTACGTGGCCCGGAACGGACGGGAGGTATCCAGCATCTCGTCGTTGACGCAGCTGGGCTCGATGTAATACGACGGGACGGGTGCACCGACCGGATCCTCGGCACGGAAACCCGGCGAGAGGACCACACTCGTGATGGTGCGGCCCGGCGTGTAGATGACCGGAACCACGGTGAACGAGCCCGTGCCCGCTCCGTTCGGCCCACCGTAATAGGTGCGGCCCTGTGCATCAGGCGCCTTGTTCGACGGCAGCGTCCATGACAGCGTGAAGCCGTCATAGTTGTTGAAGTTGATCGCCGACACGTTGTTCGACGCGGTCGGCGAGCCATCCGACGTCGTCAGCGTGGCCACGATCGTCTTCAGACCGTTCTTGTACAGCGTGTTCGCGTCCGCACCAGTGGTGAAGTTCGGCGCCGCGAACTCAGCCGAGTTGATGTAGAGCTGAACCGTACCCGCCTGGCCACCCTGCGCGCCAAACGTCTGCTGCGCAGCCGGTGCGCCCGAGCGCGCCGCGCACGCCGCAACGGTTTCGCCCGCTTCGCAGATCCACGCCTGCACCGACGACACGTTCTGGCCGTTCGGCTGGACCGCGAGGTTCACTTCGAACTGACCATACACGTCGGAGATGTCGACCGGCAGGAAGGTCGTCGTCAGGCTGCTGATCGTCACCTGCGCGGCCGGCGAGACAGTGACGGCGACCTGGCTGGAGAGCGTCGCGGCAGCGAAATTCGCGTTCAGGGCCGACGTGGCCGTGACCGTGATCACAGCCGAACCGGGCGCGACTGCGGTCACGAGACCCGTGGCGCTGACGTTGGCAATGGTCGGAGCCGTGGTGCCGTAGATGATCGCCGCCGCGGCCGCGCCCGAGGGCTGCTGCGCGTTGGCGACGAGCTGGGCCGTGGCGCCAACCGCAAGGGGCAACGTGGACGGCGTGACGGTCAGCGACGTGATGCCCGTGGGAAGCGCCGTCACCGTGATGGCCGCTGCCGACGTGAGCGTCGTGGCCGTGAAGCCCGTGCCCGTGCCGGTGGCCGTGACCGTGATGACGGCCGTACCGGGGCCGACCGCAGTCACCACACCAGCAGCCGTAACCGTGGCCACCGTGGCGGTCGACGTGGCGTACGTGTACGCCACGGCCACCGCCGCACCACCCTTGTTCACCGTCGGGACGATCGCGACGGTCTGGT
>CANGXK010000221.1 GCA_947457715.1 Gemmatimonadota bacterium | reverse complement strand
GAGCGGAAGCTATGGATATTCGGAAGAAGTGCGGGCGAACGAGCAGTACGCGGTCGGCAATCAGGGTGCGAACAACACGGTCGTCCCACTGACGTCAGTGAGCGGCACCACGGGCCGTAGCAGCGCCCAATGGGGCGGCATTGCCAATTTCTCCACGCTGCTCGGCAAGAGCTCGCGCGTGTCACTCAACAGCACCATGACGCGCAGCGCCGACAATGAGGCCCGCACGGATAGTGGCTTCGACGAGAATCTCGGCGACAGCATCGCCCGCACGACGCTGCGCTATGTGGAGCGCGGGGTCACCACCGTAACCGGCGCCGGTGAACATCAGCTGGGCGAGCGTAACAAAACCTCGTGGGCCGCGACGTACGCCCAAACGGGCCGTCGTGAGCCGGATCGCTCCGACATCGTGTATGCACGCAACAACACCGGCCAGTACACGCTCCTCAGTTCACTCGACGGCGCGCGCCGGCTCTATTTCGACCTCGCCGAGACCAACAACACCGCACAGATCGATCACGCGATCACGATCGGTGAGGTCGCGAACCAGAACACGCTCAAGATCGGCGCGTACGCCCGCTCGACCGATCGCCGCGCCGATGCACCCATCTACGCCTTTCTCAGCCGGGCCGACGACGCGGTGCGCAGCCAGCAGGCCAGCGTGATCTTTGGCGCGGATCAGGCCTGTGCCAACTGCAACCTCATCAACGTGCAGCCGGTGGGTCAGGCCGGATCGTACACGGCCGAAGACCGTACGGCCGCCGGTTACGCCATGGCCGACTGGGGCCTCGGCAGTCGCGTCCGCGTCATTGCTGGTGCACGTGTGGAATCGGCCGACATCACCGTGAACGCATCCACTCAGGGTGGCTTCACCTCGTCGGCCAATCTGAACAACACTGATGTACTTCCGTCGCTGCTCATCAACACGAAGCTCACCGAGACGCAGAACCTCCGCTTCGGCATCACGCGCACGCTCGCGCGCCCGGAGTACCGCGAACTGGCGCCGGTCACCTTCCGCGATGTCCTCGGCGGCGTCAGCGTCACGGGCAATGACCAGCTCAAGCGTTCGTTGATTGACAACGTGGACTTGCGCTGGGAAATGTTTCCGAATCCCGGCGAAGTGCTCAGCATCGGCGTGTTCGCCAAGCGCTTCGACAGCCCGATCGAGCGCGTGGAGCAGGCCACGTCCGGTGCCTATCAGGCGCGCTTCCAGAATGCGCTCAGCGCCGTGAACGCCGGCGTCGAACTGGAGCTTCGCAAGCAACTCGGATTCCTCGGTGGCTGGGCCGAACCGCTCACCGGATTCAGCAACGTCACGCTGATGAGTTCCTCCGTCGATCTCGACACCCTTGGCGGTCTCACCGTAACCGACCGCACGCGTCGACTCGTTGGTCAGGCGCCGTATGTGGTGAACGCCGGCATGACGTACTCGTCGCTGTCCGGCAGCACGAATGCCACGATTCTCTACAACGTGGTGGGCGAACGCATTCAGGCGGCGGGTGTGGTCCCTCTGCCGAACATCGTGGAGAAGCCGCGTCAGATGGTCGACCTATCGCTCCGCTTTCCGGTCATGGGCAGCCTTTCGGCGCGCGTTGACGCGCGCAATCTGCTGGACGCCCGCTACCGCTTCATGCAGGGAAATCTCGAGCGTGAGGGATTCAACGCCGGCCGCACGTTCTCCGTCGGCTTCTCCTGGAAGCAGTAGGCACGAACCTGCAGCGATAGCGCTGGCGACAGGCATCACACATGGCCCGGCACGGTGACACAACCGTGACCGGGCCATGACGTATCCGGCACAGAGTCTCGCGTTACTTCACGCGTTGCACCGCTCCGCTCTGACGCTTCATCAACTATTCCCAGGACTTCAGATGACGACGTTCACTCGCTTACGCGCCATCGCCTTGACGTCATTCAGCCTGCTCGCGCTCACCGCGTGCAGCAGCGATGATCCGGCTGGGCCCGTTACGCCGGCCAACGGCACACTCAACGTCACCGTATCGGGCTTGCCGGCCGGCGCCAGTGCCGCCGTGACGGTCACCGGCCCCGGCTCGTATTCGCAGTCTGCGACGGCATCGTCCACCTACAGTGTTGCACCGGGCACGTACACCGTGGCCGCCGCCCAGGTCACAACCAATAACGTGCGCTACAACGCCGCGATCTCGGGATCTCCCGCGACTGTGACGTCGAACGCCACCGCCACGGCGACGGTGACCTACTCGATCACCGCCAATCCAACGGTGACGCTGAGCGGTTCGATCGCGGCCAACCGCACGCTCACGCCGGATACGAACTACGTGCTGCGTGGGTTCGTCTACGTGAACAGCGGCGCGACGCTCACGATCAACGCCGGCACCAAGATCGTCGGTGATACGACGGCGCTTGGCTCGGCGCTCTTCATTCTGCGTGGCGCGCGCATCGTGGCGAACGGCACGGAAGCGGCGCCGATTGTGTTCACCTCGCAGCGTAGCGCCGGCAACCGGTCGCCGGGCGACTGGGGCGGCTTGATCATCGTGGGCAATGCGCGGGCGAATCGCACCGGCAACGTCATTGTGGAAGGCTCGAATGGCTCGGTGGTCGGTGCCAATCAGGCCGGCACGATCTATACCGGTGGCACCACCGATACGGACAACAGCGGCACCTTGCGCTACGTGCGGGTGGAGTTTGCCGGCTACGCCACCCTCACCGACGCCGAACTCAACTCGTTCACCTTCGCTGCCGTCGGCAGCGGCACGACGGTGGAGTATGTGCAGGCGCTCAACGGTCTCGATGACAACTTCGAGTGGTTCGGCGGCGCTGTGAACGGGAAGTACCTGGTGTCGTACGAGGCGGGCGACGATCACTTCGACGGGTCGGAGGGCTACCGCGGCCTCAATCAGTTCATGATCGGCCTGCAGAGCTTCTATCCGACCCCGCGTGCGGGTGCCGGCGCGGTGTCCACCGATCCGCAGGGCTTCGAGATCGACGGATGCAACGGCGGTGGCTGCGTCGCGCCGAGCGGTGCTAACGCGCAGAGCGCGGGCCGCGACGACGGGCTGTACAACATGAATGTGTTCGCCAACTTCACGCTGATCGGCACCCCGACGGGTGTGACGGTGCCGGGCTCAGGCGGCGTCGGTGCGGTGTTCCGTCGCGGCACGGGCGGCTACTACCTGAACGGCGTGCTCGCACGCTGGCCGCGCGCGGCCATCTCGCTCCGCGACTCGACCTCGAACAACCGCTTCCAGGTGGACTCTCTGATCGTGCGGAACTTGTACTTCGCCGAAAACGGGACGTTGGCGAGCGGCGCCAACTTCGATGCGGCCGGCAGCAACTTCGGCCAGGAATCGGCCTTCGCCGCGCGCAATGCCAACATCGTGGTCGGCGCTGGCACCGTGACGGCCGCCAGCCTCTTCACAAACCTCCCGACGGCGTCCGCCACCACCACCGGCGCCAATTTCGACTGGTCGCCGGCAGCCAACTCGCCGATCGCCACGGGTGGCTTGAACAGCTTTGCGGCCGATCCGCGCATTGCGGCCCGCGTCGGCACGTTCATCACGCCGACCGCGTACCGCGGCGCGGCGGCCCCGGGCGGCACCAAGTGGTGGGCCAACTGGACCAACTACGCGCGCAACTAGCGCCTGCGGTCACAGCGGCGGCTCGCGCACCGACGCGCTAGCTTCCACCGGGTCCGAACGGCCGGTGCCCCTCGGGCACCGGCCGTTCTCCATTTCTGACACGATGCCACTCTTCTTCAGGTCGCACTGGCGCCTTGGCGCTCTCCTGCTTGCCGCCACGACAGCCTGTGCGGACAAGCCGGCCCCTTCACCCGCCAACGAACAAGCCACGCATGTGGCCGAGGTGGTCGCTGCCGGCGGCGTCGTCGATTCGATTCTTCCCATCGACGAACAGCTCCGGCGCTTCCGCGACGCGCTACCTCCGATCGACACGTTGCTGCACGCGAGTCCGTCGCGTGAGGCCCTGGTGACGCGATGGGCCGCCGCCATCGCGACGAACGACAGCAGTGACCTCAACGCGATGATCATGGATCGCGCCGAGTTCGCGTGGCTCTACTACCCGGACAGTCCGATGAGCAAGCCGCCGTACGAGGCCCCGCCGCAATTGCTGTGGGGGCAGTTGCTGGCGTCGTCGAACAAGGGAGCGACGCAGCTGGTGAACCGGTTCGGCGGACGCCGCGTGACCGTGAGCCGATTCCGCTGCCCGACACCGCCGGATACGCAGGGCGCCAACGTGTTGCACAGCAAATGCGAAGCGCGGCTTACTGCCCCCGGCACGCAAACGGTTGATGGCATCTTGTTCGGCACCATCATCGAACGTGATGGGCGTTTCAAGTTCGTCGGCCTCTCCACCGACCTCTGATGACTCGTTTCGCTTTCTCCGTGCTGCCGATGCTAGTCCTCGGCGCATGCACCGCTTCGCCGAAGGACCGGGCGAGCGCGAACGACAGCGCCGCGCCGCCCCCGTCAAGCACCACGCGCGTCGATCTCACCGGCGCTGGCGCCACGTTCCCGTATCCGCTCTACTCGCGCTGGTTCAACGAGTACGCGATCCGCACCAACGTGCGCATCAACTATCAGTCGATCGGCTCGGGCGGCGGCATTCGCCAGGTGGTCGCGCGCACGGTCGACTTCGGCGCCACCGACGTCCCGATGACCGACGCGGAACTGGCGAGTGCGGGCATGCCGGTGCTGCATATCCCCACCGTGATCGGCGCCGTCGCCATCACCTACAACCTCCCGGGTCTCGCGCGACCGCTCAATCTCAGCCCCGACGTGATCGCCGACATCTTTCTCGGCACGATCTCGCGGTGGAGCGACCCGCGCATCGCCGCGATCAATCCGAAGCTCACGCTCCCCGACACCGACATCCTCGTGGTGCATCGGGCCGACGGCAGTGGCACGTCGTACATCTTCTCCGACTTCCTGACCACCGTGAGTCCCGCATGGGCCGCCGGTCCGGGACGCGGCAAGGATGTGCGCTGGCCGGTCGGCATCGGCGGCAAGGGGAACGAAGGCGTGGCCGGACAGGTGAAGCAGATGCCGGG
>CANGXK010000220.1 GCA_947457715.1 Gemmatimonadota bacterium | reverse complement strand
GGGCGATGGTGATCTTCTCCGGCTCCAGATAGCCCGGCAGCCGGATGATTTCCATCCGATCGCGCAGCGCTTCCGGAATCGAGGCCAGCGAATTGGCCGTCGTCAGGAACAGCACCTGGGACAGGTCATAGTCGACCTCGAGGAAGTGATCGTTGAACGCATGATGCTGCTCGGGATCGAGCACTTCGAGCAACGCCGCCGCCGGATCGCCACGCCAGTCGCTGCCGAGCTTGTCGACCTCGTCGAGCAGAATCACCGGATTGATCGTCTCGGCGCGCCGCATCGCCTGAATGATGCGGCCGGGCAGCGCCCCGATGTACGTGCGGCGGTGTCCGCGAATCTCGGCTTCGTCACGCACGCCACCGAGCGCCATACGCACGAACTTCCGTCCGAGGGCATGCGCGATCGATTTGCCGAGCGACGTCTTGCCGACGCCCGGTGGTCCCACGAGACACAGGATCGGGCCGGGGAGGTGTCCGACACGACCCAGCACGGCGATGTAATCGAGGATGCGTTCCTTCACTTCCTCGAGGCCATAGTGGTCCGCTTCCAGCACCGCACGCGCGTGCTCGAGATCGATCGTGTCGTCGGAACGAACGGTCCAGGGCAACCCCAGTGCCCAGTCGAGCCAGCCGCGTGTCACGGTCGCGTCGGGAGACATCGGCGAGCTGCGTTTGAGCTTGCGCAGCTCCCGGTGTGCCCGGGTCGCCACGGCCGGCGGCAACCCGCGCTCGGCCACCTGCTTCGCGAGCTCTTCCAACTCGTCGCCGTCTTCCTGACCGAGCTCCTTGTGAATCGCGCGCAGCTGTTCCTGCAGATAGAACTCGCGCTGATTCTGGAAGAGTGATCCGCGGACCTGCTCGTCGAGCTTCTTTTCGAGCTTCAAGAGTTCGAGCTCGCTGCCCAGCAGCGTGACGAGCTGCGTCGCGAGCTCGTCGAGCGTGGGCGCTTCGAGCAGGCGCTGGCGCTGTTCGATCGGCACCTGCAAGTGCGCCGCAATGCCGAAGGCGATGCGCTCCTCGTCGTCGATCCCCTGCAGCAGCCCGACGACTTCGGGTGGCAGGCGGCGGTGCAGGGCCGCATACTCCTCGAACATCGTGAGGGCGTGCCGCAGCGTCGCCTGCGCATTGTCGCGCGGTGTCTGACGTCCCGCGGCACGCAACGGCAGCGGTGTGACGCGCGCCTCGAGCAGCGCACTGGCGCGCGCCGAGCTGTAGCGCTGCACGCTGACGCGCGCGACCGCTTCCACCAGGATCTTGGTCGTGCCGCCGGCAAGACGCGTGACCTGCTGGAGGCGCGCGAGCACGCCGACGCGGTGGAGGTCGGGAGCGCCGGGCGTCGGGATATCGGCGTCTCGCTGCGTGACGAGGAGCAGCTCCTGCGTGCCGTCAGTGGCGGCAGCGACCGCGGCAAGCGAGCCCTCGCGGCCGATCAGGAGAGGCATGGCGACATGGGGAAACAACACCACGTCGCGCAGTGGAAGGACCGGCAGCCGTTGGCTGCCGGTCCTTAAAGTGCGGTTCGTGCTCAGGCTTCCTTCTTCTGCCGCTTAGACGCGATTTCGAGGAGCGGTGCACCGCCGTGCAGGACGGAGGCTTCCGTGACGCGGACTTCGACCACGTCATCCCGGGTGGGAAGGTCGAACATGGTGTCTTGCAAGGTTTCCTCGAGAATGGCGCGCAAACCGCGCGCGCCGGTGCCGCGCTTGAGCGCTTTGCTGGCCACCGCGCGGAGCGCCGACTCCTCGAAGGTAATCTTCACATCTTCGAGACCGAAGAGCCGCTGATACTGCTTGGTGAGCGCATTTTTGGGCTCCTTGAGGATCTGCACCAGTGCCTCTTCGTCGAGTGCTTCGAGCGGAACACACACCGGTAATCGTCCCACGAGTTCGGGGATGATGCCGAAACGGAGCAGGTCGTCGGGCTCGACTTCCGCAAAGGGCGTCTTGGGCGTGGTCTGCTTGATCGAGACCACCTTGCCGTCGCCCTTTTTGTTGTCGAAGCCGAGCTGGCGACGTCCGGTGCGCGCCTCGATGATCTTTTCGAGTCCGTCGAAGGCGCCGCCGCAAATGAACAGGATATCTTTGGTGTTGATCTGGATGTATTCCTGCTGCGGGTGCTTGCGGCCGCCCTGCGGCGGCACACTGGCCACGGTGCCTTCGAGAATCTTGAGGAGCGCCTGCTGCACGCCTTCGCCCGACACGTCGCGCGTGATGCTGGGGTTCTCCGACTTGCGCGCGATCTTATCGATTTCGTCGATATAGACGATGCCGCGCTCGCACTCGGCGACGTTGAAGTCGCCGGCCTGCAGCAGCCGCACCAGAATGTTCTCGACGTCCTCACCGACGTAGCCCGCTTCGGTGAGTGTGGTGGCATCGGCAATCGTGAACGGCACGTCGAGGATGCGGGCCAGCGTTTGCGCGAGCAGCGTCTTGCCCGTGCCGGTGGGGCCGATCAGGAGGATGTTCGACTTGTCGAGCTCGACGTCGTCCTCACGAGCGTTCCCGGCCGCGTTGATGCGCTTGTAGTGGTTGTAAACGGCCACGGACAACGCCTTCTTCGCATTCTCCTGACCGATCACGTACTGGTCGAGGGTGTTCTTGATCTCCCGGGGCGTGGGCACCTGGGTGATCGTTTCGGTGACTTCCCGTTCCTCGTCCTCGGCCAGAATCTCATTGCAGAGTGCGATGCACTCGTTGCAGATGTAGACCGACGGGCCCGAAATGAACTTCCGGACGGCGTCCTTGGACTTGCCGCAGAAGGAGCAGCGGAGATGCTTGTCGTGGGACATGTCGGTCCGGAACGGTGGGCGATCGATGACGGAAAGTGGCGAGACAAGCCACCCACCTTCATACAGTTAACTCGTTTGGACTCGCAGGGTCAAGCGAAACGGGCCGTCTTCCGACGGGAAGCCGGGCGAATCTCTCCGCGAGGCGTGTTGGCCGAGGAGGCAACCCCTGCGTTTCAGGCAACGTGTCGGTGAATTCATGCTGGCGGCACTGCCGATCGTACCGTACCCTACCGGAGAGAGGTACGTACCCGGCGAGGGCCGGAGCGAGACGTCGTCCCGAACATCCGGGTTGTCTACCCGAGGGAGAAGTCGTAAGTCATGTGGCCGTTCAAATGGTTCCTGTTGGTGCACGTCACCACGGGGGCGATCGGGCTGGTACTCTTCTGGATCCCCGTCTTCGGCAAGAAGGGGAGCCAGAATCACAAGAAATTCGGGACGGTGTACGCCTATCTGATGTTGGTGACTGCCACGATGGCGGTCGGGATGGGCACGAACACGATTCTGGCCCCGGTGGCCACCCACCCCCACCTCCCGGATTGGCCCGCCTCCCGGGTCCAGGGGATCTTCGGCTGGATGATGCTGTATCTGGCGATCCTGACCGTGAGCTTGGTCTGGCACGGGCTGGTGACGGTGCGCAACAAGAAGGCACATCTGGAGAACCGCCGCTGGCCGAACGTCGGGCTCAACCTGCTGGTGATCGCCATGGCGCTCCTGTGCGCCTATCGTGGCTGGTTGATCAGTGAAGTGCTCATGATGGGCATTGCCGTGGTCGGCGTGGCATCGGGGATCACCAACCTCTGGTTTATCTACACCGCGAGCCCGTCGAAGATTGCGTACCAGTTGGAGCATGTGAAGGCGATCGTGGGGTCGGGGATCTCGGTGTACACCGCCTTCATGGCCTTCGGCTTCGTCCGGCTGAGGCCACAGAACGCCCTCAATCCGAAGATGTGGGCGATCCCGCTGGTGGTTGGCCTGGCCATCATCATCTACCACCAGATCCGCATTCGTCTCACGCAGCGCCGACCGGCGCGGATGACCACTCAGGGTGCCTGACGCTACGCTGTCCCCGCTCTACCGTCCGCCCGCGCCGGTGCCGCGGGCACCGGTCACGTCCCTGTTGCGGCTGCTCTGGCGCCGCCAGAAGGACCTCCTGAGCTTGCTGCCCGATCTCGCCTATCGCGAGATGGTGACGCCGCTCGGCTCGTCGCGGCGCGGGATCCTGCTCATCAACGATCCGGTGTGGGTGAACAGGATCCTCACCGATCACGATCTCTTCCCCAAGAACGACCTGTTCGTGGAAGCGCTCGAAGATCTCGTCGGCAACTCGATGTTCGTGACGAGCGGTGACACCTGGCGGCGGCAACGCAAGATGGTCGAGCCGGCCTTCTCGCACATGCGCATCAACCGCGCCTTCGATTTCATGGCGGCAGCGGTGCACGATTTCGAGGCCCGCCTGCGTGCGCTCTCGTCGTCCGGCGACACGTTCTCGCTCGACGCCGCGATGAGTCATCTGACGGCCGACGTCATCACGCGTACGATCTTCTCGGTGCCGCTGCAGGGGGACACGTCGCAGCAGGTCTTCGAAGACTTCATGCGCTTCGAGCGGCAGGTGGGCAGCATCGACATCAAACGACTGTTGATCGACAAGCCGTGGTCGCCCACGACCCAGCCGCAGCCTGTCCGCGACGCCTGCGCGCGCATCCGCCGGCACCTGGGCACGATGCTCGACACGCGCATCGCGACGACGGGACTCGATGACATTGCCGGTGCGGTGCTCGATGCGCGTGACACCGATACGGGACAGCCGTTCACGCGCGAAGAGCTCATCGATCAGCTGGGCGTATTCTTTTTGGCTGGGCACGAGACGACGGCCAGCTCACTCACTTGGGCCTTCTACATCCTCTCCATGCAGCCCGGCGCCGTCGCGCGCATGCGTGACGAAGTCGAGCGGGTGGTCGGCGACGGCCCCGTGCTGCTGGAGCACACAAAGCGCCTGCCGTACGTGCGCAATTTCTTCCGTGAGGTTCTGCGACTGTATCCGCCGATCACGTTCCTGCCGCGCGTGGCCGCACAGGATACCGAGATCGCGGGCCGCCGGGTGAAGCGCGGCACGATGCTGATGATCGCGCCGTGGAGCATGCACCGGCATCAGAAGATGTGGGTGAACCCCGATCGCTTCGATCCCGACCGCTTCCTGCCCGAGCGCGAAGGTGAAATGACGCCGGGCGCCTACATCCCGTTCGGCGCGGGTCCACGCATT
>CANGXK010000219.1 GCA_947457715.1 Gemmatimonadota bacterium | reverse complement strand
GGCGGCGTCCCGCCTCCGACGAGGGTAGTCATTGATGTGGGCGGCCCCGCCAGCGACGGAAAACCCTGCCGCGCCGGGAGCTCCAGCGTGCGCATTGGTGTACCCGCCTGCGTACCGGTTACGAGGAGGGTGGCCTCGGCCAATCCGTAGCAGGGCACGAACACCGTGCGCGACACCTGCGCGACCGCAAACGCATCGAGAAAACGCTGCACCGTGACATGTTGAATCGGCTCGGCGCCATTGAATGCAACACGGAGCGAGGAGAGGTCGAGTGCGGAGCGCTCTGCTGGTGTCGTACGCTCAACACAAAGGCGCCAGGCAAAATCCGGCGCGCCCGTCGTTACCGCACGATAGTCGTGCATCGCCTGGAGCCATCGCAGTGGACGCTGCAGGAAGGTGGCGGGCGCCATCAGCACCGTATGTGCGCCTGCAAACACCGGCTGAAGAATGCCACCCATCAGCCCCATGTCGTGATACGGTGGCAGCCAGAACACGGCCGTTTCTCCGCTACGGTGCCCGTTCAGGGACGCGATTCCCGCGGCGTTCGCCATCAGTTGCCGATGCGAAAGCATCACACCACGTGGTTCACGCGTGGAGCCTGAGGTGTATTGCAGCAAGGCGAGGTCGTCAGCCGTGGCATCTGTCCACGAACTCTCAGGCAGCAACGCATCATCGGATGCGTCGAGAAGACCGCTCTCCGGGTCGAGCAGCGAGAGTTTCGACGGCCAGGATCCGGCAGCCTGCATACGCGCCGCGTCTCCCGCGGCCACGAGCGCTAACCGCACATCGGCATCGGCCAACAGACGCGGTACGCGTCCGGTGTCCCGGCGGCCCCGCGGCGGTGGCGATGGAACAGCCACCACCCGCGCCATCAGACAGGCAAAGACGGCGATGACATACCCAAGCCCGGGAGGAAGCAGCACAGCCACGCGGTCTCCAGGCGCTGTACGGGCGCGGAGCCCGGCACCCAGCCGGCGCGACGCAGTGTACAGCGCTGCATACGTCAATTGCTGACGCTCCGCGCCGTTGCCGTCAATGAAGCGGAATGCCACCGCATCACCCAACTCGTCCGCACGGCGTTGGAGGAGATGGCACATGGTCGGCAGCGCGCACGTCTTAGGCATCGACTACCACCGGTTGACGTCGGGGGCGAACGAGGAACGGCATGGGCATAGACCAAAGCATAATCATCGCGGTAGAATTCCGTATGAGGCTGCAGCAGGATTTCGAGTATCGAGATGAACGCGAACCGCATGCCGCGCGCACCCGTGCCATTCTGCGTGCACATCCTGAGGTGCGCGCCCTCATCGGTCGTACGCGGTGGACGGCGTTCATCCTCGTCGGCTTGGTTGTTTTGCAACTGGCGCTCGCCGGCGGGATGCGATGGAGTGGGTGGTGGCAGATCATCGCGGCGGCGTATCTGGTTGGTGCATTCATCAGCCACGCCCTCTTTGTCATCATTCATGAGTGCACGCACAACCTTGTGTTCCCGCAAACCTGGCTCAATCGAGTGGCGGCGATGATCGCCAACCTGCCGCAGGTGATTCCAAGCGCAATGTCTTTTCGCCGCTTCCATCTCAAGCACCATGCATATCAGGGCGACTACGTGCAGGATCTTGACCTGCCAAGCCGGTGGGAAGCACGACTCATTCGCTCGTGGTTTATCGGCAAGGCGCTCTGGTTACTGGCGTTTCCGGCCTTTCAGCTCCTCCGTGTGCTCAGGGTGCGACACACTCCCGTGATTGATCGCTGGGTTGTGGCCAACTGGTCGTTGCAGATCGTGGCCAACGTACTGGTCTGGTACACGCTGGGGGAAAAGGCACTCGGATTTCTGACGCTGTCCCTTGTTTTCTCGATCGGGCTCCACCCGCTTGGTGCGCGTTGGATTCAAGAGCACTTTCTGCTCGAAGGGCACCAGGAGACATTTAGCTATTACGGACCACTCAATCGGGTGGCACTGAACGTTGGTTATCACAATGAGCACCACGATTTTCCCTCGATTCCATGGAACCGGTTACCAGCTCTCCGCGCTGCCGCGCCGGACGCATACGACACGCTCGCCGCGCATCACTCATGGACGAGGTTGCTGGTGCGCTTTCTTTTCGATCGTGAGCTATCGCTGTTTTCGCGCATGGTGCGCGGCTTGCGCTGACGGGGCCGTATGACAAGAGCGTGTGGAAGTGAACGGCGGCTGACCTTGAAAATGTCCGTCCTTCCGCAGAGGCAGGCGTCACGGCCTTAGCGGGTGAGCCACCCGTGCTGAACATACCAACGCGCCGTCTCCAGCAGCCCTGCATCCAGGGTCACACGCGGCTGCCAGCCCGCGTAGCGGCGCAGCCGATCGTCACGGCATACCCAATAGGGCTGCGCACCGAGAATGATCTTGTCAGGCGTGGCGAGCGGCGGACTCCCGGTCAGCCGGCCCACCTGCGCTCCCACCATTCCCGCTATCGACAGCAGGAGCGGCGGGATCTGCACGCTCATGGCACGTGGCATCACACGCCCACATGCGCACCCAACGGCGCGCGCAGTAGCTTCGTACAGCGCATCCCACCGAACCTCGTGACCGCTGACCAGATAATCCACCGGCCCAGATCGCGATTCGTGTGCAGCAACGCGCGTCACCGCGAGAATCGCATCAACGACGTCGTGCACGAACGCGAGCGAAAGACCGTACCACCCGGGCGTGGCGCGCCACTGCACCGCATGACGCACCTGACGAAACACGGTGAGAAAATCGCGATCGCGGGGCCCGTACACTGCCGATGGTCGCACAATGGTAAGCGGTAAGTCTGCGATGCACCGCAGCCGCTGCTCAGCTTCCAGCTTGCTGCGGCCATATGCCTCCACCGGCGCGGGGATCTGCTGCTCGGTGACAGGCAGATCGAAGGCGGCGGCCGGACCGAGCGCGGCGAGCGAGGAGACAAACACGAAGTGCGGCACGGGGGCATCACGAATGACGGCCTGCGCCACGGCGGCCTGGGCCAGCCGTTCGGTGAACTGCACATTCGCTTCGGCAAGATCGGACGCAAGCGGGGCACGCGTTCGTCCGCCAAGGTGAAAAACATGCGTAACACCGCGCCAAATCGGGTCCCGTGCATATGTCTCAGCCTCCGGCAGTGGGCGCTGGACGCGTCGGACGGTCACCCCATCTGCTTCGAGCCGCTCGACAAGATGACTGCCGATGAAGCCCGCGGCTCCGGACACCAGCGCGATCAAGAGCAGGCACCACCCATCGCGGCCCGATACGCCTTCGCAAACCGCCCCGTATCTGCCGCCCTCATCCCGCACACTCCCACGCGCAGCCCCTCAGGCATCGGCACCACGAACACGTCGGCGGCCTTGAGCGTCTCGCACACCGCGAACGGATCCGGCGGCGCGGGCAAGGTCACGAAGAATCCGCCGTCCCACGGGGCTCCGGGAAGTCCTTCGGCCTTGAGTGCGGCATCGAGTGCCACCACGCGCTCCGTGAGCACCGCGCGCCAATGTGCGTGCTCGGCCGCCAAGGCGGCTTGGGCGGTCTCGCTCTTCGTCATGCGCAGGAGTACGCTCATGGGGGCACGGGCGCAGTTGCTCCACGTGCCGCGGCAGCTCGACACCAGTGCGCCCTTGAGCGCCGGATCGCCACTCCACGGAAACACTAGGGCGCCGGCGCGTGAACCGTACAGCGTGAACGCCTTGCTGAGGCTCAGGCTCGCGCACACCAGCACCGCCTGTTCGGCCCCGAACGCCGCATAATCCTCGAGCGCCTCACGCACGTCATTGGGATCGCGCGCGTAGTCGAGATACGCGAAATCCAGCAGCAGCGTGACGGGGCCCTGTGACGCGAGGTCGCGCAGCATGGACAGCAGCGTGCGGCGATCATCGCGCGACAGGCTGCGGCCGGTGGGGTTATGACACGGGTCATTGAGCCACACCAGCAGCCGCCCCTGTTCCTCGAGCAGATCACGCGCCTTGGCTTCCCACGCGCCCACGTCGAGCGCTTCGCCGGGCGCCGGATACGGGGCCGTTTCGAGGCGTACCGCTGCTTCGGCCGTGATGGTGGCGTACGGACCCCAGAAGGGTGCCGCGGTGAGGATGGCCTGACCGCGCTCCACGAAGTTCTTGAGCGTGAGCGCCAGCGCCCCCGATCCACCGGGCGTCGCCACGGCCACACCGGGGCTCGTGAGCTGCGGCCAGTGCCGCTGCGTGAGCGCCAGCAGGAAGGCCGGATCACCGGCGATCGGCGCGTACGGCGCGATCTCCATGGGCGTGAGTTCGCGCCAGAGCGCCATCACGCTGTCGTGCACCACCAGCTTGCCGTTGTCGTCGAGCAAGGCGCCGACGGTGGCGTTGATAACCGGCGCGCCCGTGGCCGCCCGTTGTTGGGCGGCCGCATTAAGCGTGAAGATCAGATCGTCGCCGGCAAAGCCCTGGCGCGAGTCGAGGAGATGAGTGCGCATCTCCTAAGCTAATGCGCTCAGCGTTTGCTGGATGGCGGGACCATGCCCTTCATGCGCACGTACGTCACGATGTTGCCGTAGTACTCCCCGTCATGCACCGCGTTGAGCGTGAGCGCCGCGATCTTGGTGCTCTTCGACCCGAACATGTCGGCCATGGCGGGATCCTTCGGCGCCTGGGCGGCAGCGGTGCCTGGACGTACAACGATGGCCGTGGTGGCAGCGAGCAGCGCCGCGGTGAGCTGGCGATAGGTAGGATGCATGGGGAGTCTCGCCTGAGCGGTGGGGGGTGGGCTGCTGGCGCGCTGTTGGATGCGAACGGAAACCTGCGATTCCTGCCGGAACGGATGCGAACCGAGAGGAGTCGATATGAACCGATGACACAACTGAAACACCATCATTGTTGATGCCGGCCGTGAGCTACGTCGCGTGGTCATCACACGGAGTGAATCCGTTGCTCTCCGTTCCTCTCCATTCCTATCCGTTCAAGCAGGAATCGTCGGTTTCCGTTCGTATCCAAGCCGCACAAGATCAGCAGCACCCGCACGGTCTCAATTATGCGTTTCACTGCGCTCGCCCGCGAACACGCGAACATATTCCAGGTCCAGTGCACCACCCGCGGG
>CANGXK010000218.1 GCA_947457715.1 Gemmatimonadota bacterium | reverse complement strand
CCCGCCAGCGCGAGGAGGTCATCGTCGCTGCGCGCCCGCAGATCGCGCACGGAGGCATGAATGCCTCCGCCCCGCCGGGCGATTTCGAGATATGGCACCCCAGTCGCGCGCAACTCGTGCTCCTCGTACCGGGCGCGTCCGAAGACCGTGTGGGTGTGCGAATCCACGAAGCCCGGCGCGAGCACGCCACGCGCGCAGTCGATCTCGATCGACTGCGGGTATCGACGACGGAGCACGTCATCGTCGGCGACCGCAACAATACGATCGGCCTGCACAGCGACGCCCAGGCCGACGCGCACGCCGGCATCCTGCATCTCTCTGCCACGGCGAGCCCGCGGTGCCCCCGCGCACGTGACCGTTTGTCCGGCATTCACAAACAGCGTCACGGCGCCGACCGACGTCGTCACGGCGACCGTCATGCCATCACATCCCGAACGCGCGACATTAAGCGAAGCGGGGCCTGCGCCTCCCCGCGACACGCGTAAAAGCACGCGTTGCAGTTGATCGGTGCATACCCCTTGTAGTCCTGCCACCGGCCATCCGGCTTGAAATCGGGACAGCGGCGCACCATGCCCTGCGGATCAATGTGAATGGTGGTGGACCCGCTGCGGCAGGGCTCCGTCATCTCACCGCGGACATAGCGCGGAATCTGCTCCAGATAGTAGTCAGAATTCGTGATCACGCCGCGCGTGCGCTTCTTGTACGCCAGCAATTGCTGCACGACGCGCTCGAGGTCAGGCTGCTGCGAGTCCCCCAGCAGATAATCGCCGTTGCCGTTCTTGAAGTCGGTGTACAACGAGAAGTTGACGCCGCCGCCGAGGGCGGCCGCGCGCTCGACGATGGGCATGATCTGGTCGAGATTGTCGTTCTTGATGACGGTGTTGAATCGGACACCGCCGATGCCCGCGTCCTTCATGCGCGGTACCAGATCGAGAATCTTGGCCGACAGGCCGGGAATGCCGCGCGCCGCGTCGTGTCGCTCGTCGAGGTAGTCGAGCGAGATGTTGAACTGGTCCACGCCCGCGTCCCACAGCGACTTGGCTCGATCGAGCGACAACATGGCACCGTGGGTGATCATCTGCACGTACGTGTACCGCACGGCCTTTCGTACCGACGCGACGATCGCTTCGAGATCCTTTCGCAGCGTCGGCTCGCCCCCGGTGAAGGTGACCAGCATCGGCGAGAACCGTCGCGCGATCTCCGCGAAGTCGTCGATCTCGCCGGCCTTCGCTTCCGCCGGCGTCTTCCAGTAGTCGCAGAATCCGCACTTCGCATTGCAGCGCATCGTCACTTCGAAGTTCAACAACACGGGGCGATTGCGTGCCCGCAGCCACGCGTACTTCCCGAGAAAGATCGGCACGTGCCACGGACGGTACCGACTCGACAGCATCAGCGTTCCTGCATGGGCAAACAGATCCCTTCGCGGGCCGCTGTGGCCAGCGCGATGTCGTAGCCGGCATCGGCATGACGCGCTACGCCGATGCCGGGATCGTTCGTGAGCACCCGTTCGAGCCGACGCCGCATACGCTCGCTGCCGTCGGCCACAATCACCTGTCCGGCGTGCAGCGAATTGCCGATGCCGACCCCGCCGCCGTGATGAAACGAGACCCATGACGCTCCGCTGGCGACATTGAGCAACGCATTGAGAATTGCCCAATCGGCGATGGCGTCGCTGCCGTCGCGCATCGCTTCGGTTTCGCGGAACGGCGACGCGACGCTGCCGGTGTCGAGATGATCCCGCCCGATGACAATCGGCGCCGACACTTCCCCGCGTGCGACGAGATCGTTCAGGGCCAGGGCGAAACGTGCGCGTTCACCCTGTCCAAGCCAGCAGATGCGCGCCGGCAGCCCCTGAAAGGCAATACGCTCACGCGCGAGTTCGATCCAGCGACGCAGCTGCGCATCGTGTGGAAAGAGCTCGAGGACCAGCTCGTCGGTGCGCGCGATGTCGGCGGGATCGCCGGACAACGCCACCCATCGGAAGGGGCCCTTCCCTTCGCAGAACAGCGGCCGCACGTACTCCGGTACGAACCCGGGGATCCGGAACGCATCGTCAACGCCGGCGTCGAACGCCACCGTGCGAATGTTGTTGCCGTAATCGAACGCAATGGCTCCGCGATCCTGCATGGTCCGCATCGCGCGCACATGCTCGACGACCGACGCCGTGGCGCGCACGATGTACCCAGCGGGATCCGACGCGCGCAACGCGGCCGCCTCGGCGAGCGACAAACCGTGGGGCACATATCCGACCAGCATATCGTGCGCGCTGGTCTGGTCGGTCACGACGTCAGGCTGCACGCCACGGCGCACCAGTTCGGGCAGAATGTCCGCCGCGTTGCC
This sequence comes from Gemmatimonadota bacterium, assembly GCA_947457715.1. Next base: position 2,725 of record CANGXK010000218.1, on the reverse strand, counting down.
GACCAACCCCACCGAGAGGCCGCGACGCGCCGCTTGCGCATCGGCGAGCCAGACGAGCGCCTCGTCGAGCGAGGTGGTCATGCGGTCGCAATAGCGCGTCTGGATACGCTTCTCGATGCGCGTCGCATCGACGTCAATGCCGAGAATCGCCGCGCCGTGCATCGCGGCGGCGAGCGGCTGCGCCCCTCCCATGCCCCCGAGCCCCGCCGTGACCACCAGCCGCCCTTCGAGCGTGCCCCCGAAGTGCCTCGTCGCCACGGCCCCAAACGTTTCATACGTGCCCTGCACGATGCCCTGCGACCCGATGTAAATCCATGAGCCAGCGGTCATCTGTCCGTACATCGTCAGCCCCGCCCGCTCCAGCCGTCGGAACTCATCCCAATTGGCCCAACGGCCCACCAAGTTCCCGTTCGCAATCAAGACGCGCGGCGCGTCTGCGTGGGTGCGGAATACCGCGACCGGATTGCCGCTCTGCACGAGCAGCGTCTCGTCGTCGGCCAATGTCTGCAGCGTGCGCACGATCGCGTCGAAGGCTTCCCAGGAACGCGCCGCACGCCCCGTTCCGCCGTACACCACCAGATCGTCTGGGCGTTCGGCGACCTCAGGATCGAGATTGTTCATCAGCATCCGCAGCGCCGCTTCCTGCTCCCATCCGCGGCACTGCATGGTGCTGCCGCGCGGAGCACGCACCGGCCGCGGACCACTCACGGGGGCGGCCACCATCACCGCCGGAATGATCAGGGGATCGGTCATACGACGAACCCCATGGTGATCGCATCCAAGGCACCGGCAGCGACGGCCTCCCCAAGTCGCGTGATGTCGGGTGCGGGCGGCCGATCGCCCGTCGCGCGCGCCACATGCAGGCGGATGATGGCGTGGGCGCGCTCGATGGCGACACTGCTGCGCAACGGCCGGCGGTACTCGAGCGCTTCGGCGGCCGCGATGAGCTCGATCGCGAGCACATGCCGGAGATTGCGCACCGTGCGGCGCAGTTTCGTCGCCGCGCCCATCGCCATCGGTACCACATCTTCTTTATTGCCGTCGGTCGGGATCGAGTCGACGCTGGCCGGGTGCGCCAACCCCTTGCACTCGCTGGCCAGAGCGGCCGCCGTCACCTGCGCCATCATCTGCCCCGACTCGAGCCCCGGGGAGCCGGCCAGAAAGGGTGGCAGCCCTTGATTGAAGTCGGGATGCACGAGTCGATCGATACGCCGCTCACTGATGACCGCCAGATTCGCGCAGATGATCGCCAACAGGTCACTGGCCATCGCCACCGCCTGTCCGTGGAAATTGCCGCCGCTGAGCAGCTCACCGGTGGCCAGCACCAGCGGATTGTCGGTGGCGGCATTCAGCTCGCGCGAAATCACGCCGCGCGCGAACCGCAACGCATCGAGTGCCGGGCCGTGCACTTGCGGCACGCAGCGGAGCGCGTACGCATCCTGCACGCGCGGATCGCCGTGCCGGTGCGACTCCCGGATCTCGCTGCCCTCAAGCAGCATGCGCAGCATCGCGGCCGACTCGATCTGTCCCGATTGTCCCCGCGCTTCCTGAATGCGCGCATCGAAGGCATCGGGCGTTCCAAGCAAGGCCTCGAGACTCATCGCCGTCGCCACGTGCGCCGTGTGCCAGAGCCGCGTCAGTTCGGCGCAAGCCAGCGAGGCGACGGCGGTGTGCGCCTGCGTGCCGTTGATGAGCGCGAGCCCCTCCTTCGCCTCGAGGGTGAGGGGGGCCAATCCCGCGGCGGTGAGGAGACCGAGGGACGGCGCTTCGCATCCGCGGAACCGTGCCGTGCCCTCGCCAATCAACGTGAGAGCCAGATGCGCCAGCGGGGCGAGATCACCGCTGGCGCCGACGCTGCCCTGCTCGGGTACCACTGGCCAGACTCCGGCATTCAACATCGCCAGCAGTGACTCCACGACCACCGGGCGCGCGCCGGCATAGGCGGTCGCCAGCACATTGGCTCGCAACAACATCATGGCTCGCACTTCACGCTCGGGCAGCGGATCACCGACACCAGCCGCATGGCTTCGGACCAGATTGCGCTGCAGCGAGGCCAGTTGGTCTCCGGCGATCGTGACTTCGGACAGCTTTCCGAAGCCGGTGTTGATCCCATAGACCGGCGCTGCGCGTGCCACTGCCCGGTCGACCACGTCACGGGTGACCTGCATGCGCTCCCGTGCCTCAGGGGCCAAACCGACAGACATGGCACCGTCCGCCACGGCAAGCACGTCGGCGATCTGCAGCGAACGTCCGTCAAGCAGCAGCATGTCCTTTCTCTCCCCGCGCCGGCCGAGCCGACGCATCAGAAGCCACTGGAAGACCGATATGTCTGGCGGTCGTAGTTGAACTTGAGCTCAGGCTGAGCCTTCAACGCAATGAAGAAATTGAAGGAAAAGCTGCCGCTCGGTGTCTGCGAGAACGAAAACACGGCGTTCCAGTCGTGCAACTGCCGTTGGAGTCCAACCTGCTGACTCGAGAACCGGGCCCGCTCCACGTCATACTGAGTGCTCCACTGGGCCGACCAGTTTCGCGTGATGTCGAACGACATCGTGGCCGTCACATTCTGCGTCGCGGGCTGGATGAACACGGGGGCACCGATGGCACTCTGCCCCGACGTCAGCCCGGTCGCCTGGGCGCTCTGTGCGTTGAGCAGGCACTGGTCGTACACGAACAGTCCGAGCGCGCGCTGCGGTTCACAAAAGATGGCGGGGTCGTTCACGATCTG
>CANGXK010000217.1 GCA_947457715.1 Gemmatimonadota bacterium | reverse complement strand
GGTGCAGCCGTAACCACCGGCCCACCCCGCCGCCGCCCAGTCCGGAGCGCTGCAGCAGCGCCGGGGTGCCAATGGCGCCGCCCGCCACCACCACGATGGGCGCGTCGATGGTGAGGGCGCGCGCCGGACGCCCCGAGCGCGGATCGCGCACGGTGGCGTGCACGCGCTTGAGCGGTGGCGTCCCCGAGCCGGTATCGCGCTCGATGCGCTCGATCCGGTCGACGTGCGTGTCGGCGTACACCGTGGCCCCGGCCGCGAGGGCGCGCGGCACGAAGGTGAGCAGCGTGGACTGCTTCGCGTCGTGCCGGCATCCCACCCCGCAGAAGCCGCACCGTACGCAGCCGGTGGCGTTGATCTGCGCCGTGGACACCTTCCACCCCAGCGCGCGCGCGCCGTCGAGCAGAATGCGGTTGTTGGCGGAATGCGCATCCTCCGGCACGGCGCTGGCGTGCACCTCCCGTTCGATCCGGTCGAACACCGCGCTCATGTCGCGCGGCGTCATGCCATACACCCCCGACTCGGCCGCCCACTGCTCGAGCACGAAGTCCGGCGTGCGCAGCATGATCATCCAGTTCACCGTGGTCGACCCGCCCACGGTGTTGCCCTGCACCAGCGCCACCGACGCGTCATCGGTGGTGCGCAGCGCACCGTCGGCGTACAGCTGCTCGGTGAGCTCGGCCTCGCGCTCGTCGAAGTCGGCGCGGGTGCGATAGGCGCCGGACTCCAGCACCACCACCTCAAAGCCGGCTTCGGCCAGTCGGGCGGCCGTGACCGCCCCGCCGGCGCCGGTGCCAATGACCACCACATCGGCGGTGCGATGCAGGTCGGCGCGCATGGCCATGGCGGGAATCACCCCGCGAGGGAGCGGCGCGGGGGCGATGGTCGTGGGCAGCACCACCGGACCGCGGGCAACCGGTTCGTCGGCCCGGCTCACACCGGGCAGGGGGCCTTCCCACGGCACCCGCGGTAACCGCAGGTGCATCGGTCCCGCGTAGCCGATGGCCTCGGTGACTTCCGGGCGCGCGTAATGCACCGCCAACAGCAAGCGACGTACGGAGTGGGACGCCGAGCGCAGCGGCGCGAGCGCGGAATTGAGCCAGCGATCGAAGCAGCGCGTCTGATCGTCGATGGACAACGACGCGAAGCGCGTCGCTTTGCCGATGGCCAGCATCACGGACGTGCGGCCCCCCAGAACGTTGAGGGCCAGCCCCAACTGCGCACGGCGATGCGCCGGCAGGAGCGCCAATCGCGCATCACACCGCGCAACAAACTCGTCGGCGGACTCGGTGCTTGGCGGTGCCCCGCGGAGTATGCACGGGGCGAGCGCCGCCAAGGCGGTGCGCTGCGGCCGCGTCAAGTTATGCACTGTCACGCGAGGCGGCGTGGGGATCTCTGAACTGATGGCGGTCACAGTCGAACGCTACCGCTCCTCACGGCCTCACGCCAGCAGCGTCCCGGCTATGACCATGCCAGCTGAACGGTTTGCGAACGCCTTACGACCGCATCGCGAACAAGCGGCGCGATTCGTCGTGCGTCAGCACCCAGATCGAGTAGCCACCAAACAACGTGCCCCACGGCCAACGGAACAGACGGAACGCGGACACCACAAGAATGACGTAACGCGCCCATTGCTGATGATTCAGCAGTGCGAACCCGGCAATCAGACCGAAGAGACTGATCGCGCCGATCACGATCGCGACCAGCGCACTGGTCACCGTGCCAACAATCATGACCACGGGATTCAGCGACGCGAGCGAGCTGAAAATGCCGCCAAGCAGTACCCCTGCCGCGCCGAGCACGCCCAGCGCGCTATACAGCAGGTTGACGATGCCGACGAATTTGATGTGGGTGCGCACGGGGCAGCTCCGGAGAAGTGGGTACGCCGAGCCGTACGAACCAGAGGCGGTTCAGGATTCAGCGATCGCGCGCGCCGCGACGAACCACGGCCTCAGGAGCGCGTACGCCGTAGCGCGGTGACCATGCGCCGCGCGCCGCCGCCGGCGATGCTGACCATGGCGACACCGCTCAGGATAACCGTCATCGCGGCCACAGCCTGCGCCGGGAGGCGCTCACCGGCCATCAGCACGCCCAGCAGGACGGCGACCGCGGGATTCACGTAGGCATACGTGCCGACGGCCGCCGGGCTCGCCACTTTGAGCAACCACATGTAAGTGCTGAACGCGATCAGCGAGCCGAACACGATGAGATAGAGCAGTGAGGCCGCAGATCGGGCGGTGACGTGCAACTCGGGGGTCCATTCACCGAGGACGAGCGACAGAATGAGGAGGAGCGATCCCCCGGCGAGCATTTGCATCGCGATCGCCATTGACGGCGAGGGCGACTGCCGGGCGGTACGCGAGTACAGCGAGCCGATCGTCCACGAGAGCGAGCCGAGCGCGAGCACGACCGCGCCGATGGGGTCGACGGTGATGGTGGTTCCCGTGGGTATAACGAGTAACGCGACGCCACCCAGACCGAGCAGGACGCCGACGACTTTGATGAAATCCGGACGCTTTCCCTGCCAGAGTTCGCAAAGCACCAACCAGAGGGGAACCGTGGCCACGAGGACGGATGTCAGCCCCGACGACACCCGCTGACTGGCCCACGACACGGCACCGTTGCCAACGAACAGGAGCAGGGCGCCAATGACAGCGGAGGCTTTCCACTCGGCAACGGTGGGCTTTTTAACACCAGTAAAGCGACACCATAAATACAGTATCATGCCAGCCGTAAGGAATCGCACCGCTCCCATTCCGAAGGGGGGGATCGTCTCCACGCCCCAGTGAATCGCCAGATACGTCGATCCCCAGACGAGGTAGATCACCAGGAATCCGGCGATCAATTGCCACTTGGTGGCGGGCGCCGGAGATCCGTGGGCCGGCGAGGCGGCGGATGCGTTGGCGGGCAGATCGGAGGCGGAGCTCAAGATCGGGCGGTTCGTGGAAGTCAGCACGTCAGGTTGGACGGCGCAGGGCGCGCAAGGCCGCGTCACCCGCCGCCAACCCGCCAACGAGGATGTAGAGATAGAAGGTGTAGAAACGCCACCAGAGCAGCGCCGCGGCAAAGATACCCGCGGGGATCGCCGAACTGAGCGTGGCGGCAAAGGCGCCCTCGATAAAGCCGCCGCCACCCGGCGCCGGCACCACCACACCGCCGTAAAAGAGCGCCAACGGCCAGAGCACCAGCGGGGCGAGCGCGTCCATGGTCAGCGGGAACGACGGATCGCCCACGAATACCAGAATCGGCAGCGTGGCCACCTTGAACAGCACGTGCAGCACCGAGCCCCCAAAGGCCAACAGCATCAAGGCCGGATCTGCCCGACGCAGCGACCGCACCGATTGCCGCAGCGCCCGCAAGGTGCGCTGCACCGCCCGCCAGCGGCCGGCATGGAGTCCCACACGACGCGCCCACCCGGGCGGCGGCCCGTTGGCATTCCGGCTCGACAGGATCAACCCGGCCGCCCCGATGCCCAGCACGAAGCCGCTGTAGCCGCCCACGAGACCCAGCAGCCCGGCCACCGAGGCGCCGCGTCCGGCGAACAGCACCGCCAGCACACCGCACACCAGCACCAGCGACCACATCTCGAGAAACAGCTCGAGGAAGAGAATCAGCACGCGCGCCGCCGGGCCGGTGCCGCTCTCCGCCAGCACCAGAAAGCGCGACGGCTCTGCCCCCGAACGCGCGGGCGTGATGGCCGCCGCGAAATCACCGGCCAGACAGACCCGCACCGCGGTCCCGAAGCGCAGCGGGATTCCGCACGCCCGCGCCGACGCCTGAATCTTGAGCGCGCGGGTGATGATCTCGGCCGTTACCGTGGCCAATGCCGCCGCATGCACCGGCCACGCCAGCCACGGCATACCGCCCGCCGGCCAATGGGAGGCGACCACCCATGCCGACACCCCGAGCATGGCGGCGAACGACAGGGCAGTAACGAGCCATCGGACAGCGGACATCGCGGAAAGATAGTGGACGCCGTACCGTCGTCGCACGCGGCGGCCCTTCATGCGTTCAACGATGCGACGCACCTCGGCGTGAAGCAGGCGCACGTGCTGGTCACGCAGGGCTCCAGCGAAGGGCCGAGTGGACCGCAACTGTCAGCCGTACGGGGCTTGGTGCCGGATCAGCATCGGGACACCGGATGAGATGACGCAGTTTGTCACGCTCATTCCGGGAGCATTGGCGTAAAGCGTTCACTGACGGCGGCTTCGTTTGTGTGAGCACAGGCGGAAGCCGCCGATCCGTTGGTGTGCACGAAGCGCCGGAACAGGGGCTTGGAGCCGAAGTACATCAGCAAGCCTAGCTCGGTGCCGGTGGCCTTGAGGTAGTGCAGCATTTGCGACTCGTGCTGCGGGTGCAGCGTATCAGCGGTCTTGCATTCGACGATCACCTTTCGATCGACGAGCAGGTCCACGCGATACTGGCCGACGATGCGCTCTTTGTAGCGGACGCCGAATGGCACTTCGCGGTCAACGGGGACGCCACGATCCTGCAGCTCGACATAGAGTGCGTTCTGATAGCACCCTTCGAGTAGACCGCGGACCATGGTGTTGTACACCTCGTAGAACGCGCTGATGATCTGGCTGCTGAGTTCTTGGTGCAACAGTGCTTTCCGCGGTGCGTCGCTCATGATTGCTCCTGGCTGAGGTGCGCACAACCTGGTGCGACTGTCACCGAGCGTACTCACCGCCAATGCGCCGTCACCATCTTTTGAACGCATCTGGCGACGTGACGGCCAAACAGCTTCACCGCTGATCCACGCGAATAACTACACGGATTACCCGTCTCGCAACGACGGCGCCGTGCACACAACGACCAATTCATTCATTGCTTTTCATCCGCGAACATTCGTGTTGATCCGCGGTCAAGAGGTTTGTCCAATGACGGGGCAATAGCGCGGCCGCTGATCCACGCGAAGAACGACAAGGAGAGAACCTCGAGATGACGGCTTTTGAGTAACCTCTGACCATTTTCGAGATGCGAGTTTTCAAAGCTACGTTGATGACTATTGTAGCCCTTGAGTTTCTGGCCTCGCGTGCGGTGGGCGCTCAGGCGCGAGAGCTGGTCCGTGG
>CANGXK010000216.1 GCA_947457715.1 Gemmatimonadota bacterium | reverse complement strand
GTACCCGCTGCTCTTTCTCACCGGACACTTGCCGGTGCGCTTCAGCACGCGTGAGGCCGATGTGCTGCGCACCTACCTCGCGCGCGGCGGGTTGCTGTTCGTGGACGATCACAACCACGATGTGGATGGTGCTTTTCACAAGACGGTGCGCGAGGAGATCCGTCGCGTGGCCGGACCGTTGGTGCCGCTGCCGAATACGCACGAGCTGTATCGCAGCTTCTTCGTGTTCGAGAACGGGCCGCCGACGACGTCGCACGAAATGAACGGGTGGGGCGACAATCTTGTGCACGAGCAACTCGATGCCGTGTTGCGGAACGGCCGGATCGCTGTGCTGTACAGCAGCAAAGACTACAGCTCGGAGTGGAGCTTTCATCCCGACAACAAGCGGTTCCTGTCCATCGACAACACGAAGTTCGCCGTGAATCTGGTCGTGTACGCGTTGACCCGATGACGGCGGCTACACCGAACCCCGGGCGGGTGCTGTTCGAGCGCGTGCTGCGCATGGTGGCATGGCTCGCGCTGGCGACGGCGTTGTATGTCGTGATGGCCCCCTCCGGGGTGCGGAATGGGGGGGACGCCGTGCGGCGGTGGTCAACGGCGGATCTCGCCGACAGCGCCGCGACGGCGCTCACCGACGCGCTCGTGCGCGACATCGTGGCGGCGGCCGGCGACACGCAGCCGCGGCGAATGACCGTGGAGTTGCCGGCGGTGCCCGGCGCGCGCGCACGGGCGCTGCTGGGCGCGGCCGATGGTGCCGATCTCGCCGTGCGCTGGATCGATCGCACGCGGGCCTCGGGGCTGGCGCTGTCGGCGACGGCCGTCGCGGGGCCGTCCGGCGCGGTCGATGTGCGTGTGGCCGGTGCCAGGGTAGGCGCTGATGCAGGCGCTGATGCAGGCGCTGATGCGTGGCCGCTCGTGCTGCGCGACGCCGGCGGCACGCTCGACTCCATCGCGAACACGAGTCGCATGGGTTGGCGACTGGCCAGTGCGTCGGCGCCGCTGCGGGCATCGGTGGGTGCGTCAGAGGCCCGGGTGCCAGTGCGGATGCCCGCGTTCACGCGTCGCGTGATGCTGATGGCGCAACCGGGATGGGATGCGAAGTTCGTGGCCGCGGCGCTCGAGGAAGCGGGGTGGCGCGTGGACGGCAGCCTTCGTGTGTCGCCGCGCGCGGCGGTCACGTTGGGCGCGCCGGCGCGTCTCGACCTGGCGCGCTATGCCGTGGTGGTGGTGCTGGACAGCATGCCGGTCGACGCCGCGGCGATCACCCGATTCGTACAGCAGGGTGGCGGGCTCGTGCTCGGCGGTGATGCGTTGCGTCTCCCGGCGCTGGCGGCGATCAGCCCCGTTCGTGTGACGTCGGTGCGTGGCGCGGTGGCCGGCGCGTTGCTGACCGAGACGCCGGCGCGCGGGCTCGAGGCGTGGGAGCTGGTGGTAACCCCTGGTGCGTCGGTGGTGCGGTCGGATACTTCAGCGCCGGGGCCCGCCGAGCCGGTGCTGGTGGCGCAGCGCGTCGGTGCCGGCCGCGTGGTGGCCAGCGCCTATCGCAACAGCTGGCACTGGCGCATGGAAGGCACCGACGACGGCGCCGCCCAGCACCGGCGCTGGTGGAGCGGCGTGCTGGCCTTGGCGGCCGGCGTGCCGGCTGCGGGCGGTGATCCCAAGGCCGACGCCTACCCCGGGGATGCCGCCCCCTATGCCGACCTCGTGGCGCGCCTTGGCGGGCCTGTGCCGACCGACCGCGCCGCCCGGCCCGCGCCGGTGCTCGCGCGCCCGGCCCTTGACGCCGTGCTGGATCGACTGCGCGCGGCGCCGGGCCTACTGTTCATGGTGATCGCGGTGGCGCTGCTGGGCGAGTGGGCGTCTCGGCGTCTGCGCGGCCATCGATAACATTCCCACGTCCGGATGCCCGCTATGAAGCAACAGGTCGCCTTCCTCTCGCACTCCGACTGCGGACGGCACGACACGGGGTGGGACCACCCCGAGCACGTGGGGCGTCTGCGCGCCATTCCGCGGGCGTTGCGGTATGACCAGGCGCTCTTCGAGGCGCTGCAGCACCACGAGGGGCGTCACGCCACCGACGACGACATCGCGCTGGCGCACGACCGGGACTACATCGCGAGGGTGCGCGATCTGGCGCAATCCGGCGGCGGCCGGCTCGATCCCGATACCGTGGTGAGCGAGGGATCGTGGGACGCGGCGACGGCGGGCGCCGGCTGCGTGCTCGATGGCGTGGACATGGCCTTCGACGGGCGCGCGCCACGCAGCTTTTCGGCGGTGCGTCCCCCGGGGCATCATGCGTTGCGCGACCGCGCGATGGGCTTCTGCCTGTTCGGCAATGTGGCGATTGCGGCGCACTACGCGCTGGCCACGAAGCGCTGCGAGCGCGTCCTGATCGTGGATTGGGACGTGCACCACGGCAACGGCACGCAGGCGCTGGTGGAGCACGAGCCGCGGATCCACTTCGTGTCCATGCACCAGTGGCCGTGGTATCCGGGCACCGGCGCGGCCGACGACCACGGGCCGCACGGCACCGTGTGGAACGTGCCGATGGCCCCCTCGCTGCCGTCGGTGCAATATGTGGATGCGCTTCTCGGGGCCGTCGATGCCGCTGCTGACGGCTTCACCCCCGATCTGATCCTGTTGAGCGCCGGCTTCGACTGTCTCGAGGGAGACCCGCTGGGCGCGTTCACCCTCACCCTCGACGACATCGGTACCCTGACGCGTGCGCTGGTGGACCGCGCGGAGCGCTGGTGCGGCGGTCGGCTGGTGAGCGCCATGGAGGGGGGCTATGCCCCCGACCCGGTCGCGCAGGCGGTGCTCGTTCATCTGGCGGCGCTGGCCTGACAACCGGAACCCAACCATGCTTCGTTCCTGATGACCACCGCTCCCGCCGCGCTCCTCCCGACCGACCCGCCGCACGACCCGCTGCCGCGCATCATCTACCGGTCGCCGTCGGGGGAGGACGTCGTCGATTGCCATCCCCGGGAACTGGCGTCGCTGCTCGCTGCCGGCGGCCCGATGTGGGTCGATATCGATTCGTCGGTGCGCTCGCAGCATGCGATGCTGGAGAACGTGTTCCGGTTCCACCCGCTGGCGATCGAGGATACGCTCAATCCGAACTCCCGCGTCAAGCTCGAGGAGTATGCGGGCTTTCTCTTCATCAGCATCCGCAGCGTCTCGCTGGCCAACGACACCGACGATCCCTACGATCTCGAGACGAAGGACCTCTACTGCTTTCTCGGGCCGCACTATCTCGTGACGGTGCATGCCGGGCCGATGGCGTCGGTCGATCGCATCTCGGAGCAGTTGCGCCGGTCGCCCGATCTGCTCGCGCGCGGCGTGGAGCGCACGTTGCACGCAATTCTCGACGACACGATCGACGGCTACTTCCCGATCCTGCAGCAGATCGACGAATTCATCGACGGACTCGAGGAGCGCGTGTTCGTGTCGTTCGACGAGACGGCGCTGCGCGACCTGTTTCATGTGAAGCGGCTGGCACTGTCGCTGCGGCGGTATCTGCAGCCCACGCGCGAAGTGATGAACGTGCTCACGAACCGGCCGAATTCGCTGTTGACCGCTGATGTGCAGCTGTACTTCCGGGATATCTACGACCATGTGCTGCGCATCAACGACGCACTGGACACCTATCGCGACCTCCTCAGCAGCACGATGGACGCGTATCTCACGCAGGTGTCAAATCGTCTGGGGTCGACCACCAAGGCGCTCTCGGTGGTGGCCACGATGTCACTCCCGTTCGTCGTGGTGAGCGGCATGTGGGGCATGAACTTTTCGACGATCCCGCTGTCGGGGTGGCCGCACGGCTTCTGGGTGCTGCTGGTCGTTCAGCTCGGGTTGGGTGGCCTGCTACTGTTGTATCTGCGGCGCCGAGGGCTGCTGTAGCGGTTCCTTTCTGCCGGTTTGAGTGCGATTCTGCTCTCCACCACCAACTCTGGCCGCCCCATGCAACTGCACGCCGAGATACTCACGGTCCACACGACGCACCCGTTCATCATCGCGCGCGGCGGCTTCAGCGAGTATCGCGTGGTGTGGGTCCGGCTGCGTGACGACGACGGCGCAGAAGGGTGGGGCGAAGCGGCGCCCAGCCGCTTTTATGGGGAGACGGCGGACAGCGTGATGGCGGCGATGACACACTTCGCGCCGGTCCTCGCAAAGGCCGACGGCTGGTCGATCGACGCGATCGAGCGCATGCTCGAGAAGACCTTGCGCTGGAACGCCGCGGCGCGGTGTGCGATCAGTTCGGCGTTGCACGATCTGGCGGCCAAGCGACTCGGGGTGCCGCTCTGGAAGCTGTGGGGGCTCGATGCCAAGGCGGCCCCGCGCTCCACGTTCACGATCGGCATCGCCCCCGATGCCGAGACGCTGCGGGCGCGCGTGCGTGATGCGGCCGCCTATCCGATTCTCAAGATCAAGCTGGGGTCGGGCTGGGATCGCGACGTGCTGCGCATCGTGCGCGAAGAAGCGCCGCACGCCACGCTGCGCGTCGATGCCAACGCGGCCTGGACGCCGAAGCAGGCGCTGGCCATGCTGCAGCCGCTGTCCGATGTGGGGGTCGACATGCTGGAGCAGCCGGTGGCGCCGGACGATATCGAGGGGCTGCGCTTTGTCCGCGCGCGCTCGCCGATGCCGGTCGTGGCCGACGAATCCTGCGTGGTGGCCACCGACATTCCGAAACTCGTGGGAGCCGTCGACGGCATCAACATCAAGCTCGCGAAGTGCGGCTCGCTGCGCGAAGCGATGCGCATGATCGCCGTGGCGCGCGCGCACGGCATGCGGGTGATGTGCGGCTGCATGATCGAAACGACGCTCGGGATTGCCGCGGCCGCACACTTCTCGCCGCTGCTCGACGACGCCGATCTCGATGGCGCCGCGCTGCTGGCCGACGATCCGTTCATCGGACCGTCGATCCCCGGCGGACAAGTCACCCTCAGCGACGCGCCGGGGCTCGGCGTGCGGCGCCGCTGACCGCGCCGCTGACCGCGCCGCTGACCACGCCGCTGACCGCGCCGCTGACCGCGCCGCTGACCGCGCCGCTGACCGCTGCGGCCGGCTGCATCGAGGT
>CANGXK010000215.1 GCA_947457715.1 Gemmatimonadota bacterium | reverse complement strand
GCATGAGAATCGTGGTGGTGCGCTCAATGCCCTTCACCCCCTTGGCCACGATGAACGTGGCGGCGAGGATCGAGATCACGTGTGGCAGCACCGGCGCGGTGGTGGTGGAGAAGGTGCGCCAGAAGCTCACGGAGTTGTCGCCCGTGACTTCGCCGAGGCCGGCCGCGATCGCATAGCGCAGCGTCCACCCGGTGACCACCGAGTAGTAGGCCATGATGGCGACGGCGACAAAGGCGATGAAGGCGCCCATCCAGGCCGACTTCTTCCCCTGTGTGCGCACGAAGGCGCCGATCGGGCCGAGACGCGTCATGCGCCCCATGCCGAACTCCACCAGGATCAGTGGAATGGACCACGCGAACAGGCAGACCACCCATGCCACGAGGAACTCACCGCCGCCATTGGTGGCGGCGATGCGGGGAAAACGCCAGATGTTGCCGGTGCCGACGGCCATGCTGAGCATGGCCAGCATCATGGCCCATCGGGACGAGAAGCCTTGCGACTGACTCACGAACGCTCCGGAAGAGTGGCAGTGGCGGCGGGCGAGGTGCCGCACGACTGGACGGGGCGAAACTACTACGCAGACCGGCGCTCACCTAGGGGTGAGCGCCGGTTTGGTAACGTGCGTCGGGACCGACCGTCGGGTCCCGACCTACCGATTACAGCTGGGGTACGTCGGGTCCGCGCCACCGATGGCCGGTTTCTCCTTCCGGTTCGCCACCGCCGTCATCACGTCGTGCACGAAGCGTCCGAGACGGGCCGCATGATCGTAGTCGATGTATTGCGGCTCGTCCGACTGCATGTGGTAGTCGGGGCCGTAGCCCAGCGACATGTACACGACCGGGATGTTCTTGCGCACGTAGTTCACCTGGTCGCTGCGGCAGAAGCGGTTGAGCGGGTTGGCCGGAATGTCCCAGCTCTTGTCGATCGCCATCGGCTCGGGGCTGCTGGCGTTCACCGAGTCGATGATGTCGCCGAAGTCGCGCGACAGGCGACGCGCGCCGAGCATCTGCACCGAGTTCGGTCCGCCGAACTTCACCTGATCGGCGCGACCCTTGCCGACCATGTCCATGTTGTGCGCGGCGACGACCTTCTCGATCGGGATCGTGGGGTTGTCGACGAACCAGCGCGACCCCAGCAGGCCGCCTTCTTCACCCTGATGCGACACGAAGATCACCGAACGCGCCGGCTTCTCCTTCGCGAACTTCTCGGCGAGCTCCAACAGCACCATCGAGCCCGATCCATCATCGTCGGCGCCGTTCATGATCGAGTCCTTGCGGGCCGGACGCGCACCACGCGCCTTGGCGATCAGCGCGTTGATCTTCACCTGCTGCTCGGCCGTCGGGATGCACGTCGGATCGTTGGCACCCTGACGACGCGTCACGAAGTTCACGGCGCGCAGCGAATCATGATCGATCACCGTCGAGTTTACCCCCACGTGGTCGTTGTGCGCACCCACCAGCACGTACTCTTCCTTGAGCGTCGGATCGGAGCCGGGGAGCACCGCGATCACGTTGCGCGCGGCATACGCCGCCGGACGCCACGCGTGATTCCATGACGCCGTGACCGGCTGCCCCACGGTACCGACGGTGACCTGATCGATCGGCTTGCCGAACAGCTGCTCAGCGGCGCGGCGCGAAATGGTCGCACCGGCGGGGGCGTCGGCATTCAGCGTGGTGGTGGGACGCATCCCGTTGCGGCCTTCGAAGGCGGCGTTGACCGTGGCCGAGGTCATGTCATCGAGACCGATCACCAACACGGCGACGGCCCCGGCGCGCTGCGCTCGGGCATCGCGGGGCGCACCGGCCATCGCGGCCACGGTTGGCCGCGCGGGGGCCGGTGTGGCGGCCGCTGTCTTCTCGGCGGCCAGGATCGCGTTCACGCCGAACTTGTCGGGCACGTCGGCACAGCTCACGAACGAGGCCGGACCACGTACGCCGCCGGAGGCTCCGCCCATCGCGCCGGCACCGGGCGCCGCGATGAACACGGCGACCTTCCCGCGAAACGCCTCCGGGTCGAGCATGACCGCCGTGTCGCCCCACGTGCCGGCAAACACCGCCGGGACGCCCTTCAGGTCGGCTTTGCCGCCGAGTCCGTTCTGCACGCTCGGCGCCGTCGGGATCCAGTCACGCTTGGAGGCGAGGGCCGATCCGCCGACCTGCAGCGAGGACGCCGTGCTGTCGAACAACGTCGGGCCGAAGGGCAGCGTCTGGAAGAACGAGCCGCTGTCGCCGGCCGGCTTGAGGCCGAGCCGTTTGAATTCGCCGGCGATGTACTCGGTGCCCTTGAAGTTGCCCTTCTCGCCGATGCGCCGACCCATCATGGAGTCGTCCGCAAACTGGTAAAGACGGGTTCGCAGGTCGTTGGCGGTGATCGCCGACACAGTGGGGCGGGGTGCCCACGTGCGCGGGCCCTCGTCGGGCCACACGGGGCGTGATGGTCGCGCCACCTTGGTGGTGGCAGGGCGGTTCTGCGCGGGGAGCGCGGCGGTGGCGCCGGTCAGCAGGGCCAGTGCCGTCGCAGCAAGACGTGCGGGTCGAAACACGAGAGACGCGTCCTTGGTCGGGTGAAGCGGTGAGCCGGGCGCGATGCGGACCGCCCAGCGATCCACAACAATACGCCGCATATTGCTTTGGCGTTCACCCGTTCCCCGTCGACCCCGGTGCCCTATGCGCGTCCGTCCCTCCCGTTTTCTGCTCCCGGCCCTACTCTGGGCTCTTCCGGCGGCGCTGAGCGCCCAGTCCGCGCCCGCCTTCACATCCGCTGATTTTGGGTCGCTCCGCCTGCGGAATATCGGCCCCGCCTCCATGAGCGGCCGCGTGGTCGACATGGACGTGGTCGAGTCGAACCCGAGCACCTGGTACGTGGCCGGTGCCACCGGCGGCTTGTGGCGCACCACGGACAACGGCGTGACGTGGAGCTCCACCTTCGACGCGCCGGTGCACTCGATCGGCGACGTGGCGGTGTTCCAGCCCAACCCGCAGATCATCTGGGTGGGCACCGGCGAGCGAGCCAGCCGCCAGAGCGTGGGCTGGGGCGACGGCGTCTACAAGAGCACCGACGGCGGCACCACGTGGCAGAACATGGGATTGGCCACGAGCATGCACATCGGCCGCATTCAGCTCCACCCGAGCGATCCCAACATCGCCTACGTGGCGGCGCAGGGCTCGGTGTGGGGCGCCGGTGGCGACCGCGGGCTGTATCGCACCACCGACGGCGGCCGCAGCTGGACGCGCACGCTGTTCGTGGATGACGAAACCGGCGCCACCGATGTGGCGATGGACTGGAACGACCCGAACGTGCTGTACGCCAGTACGTATCAGCGTCGCCGCAGTGCCTACGGCTTCGACGGCGGCGGCCCCGGCAGCGCGCTGTGGAAGAGCACCGACGCCGGCGCCACGTGGAGCAAGCTCACGGGGCATGGCCTGCCTGAGGGGGAGTACGGCCGCATCGGCATCGGTGTGTACCGGAAGAATCCAAACATTCTCACGGTCAGCATCGAGCAAGGCGCGCGTTACAACGCCAGCACGGCGTACATCGTGCGCAAGGCGGGCGTGTATCGCAGCGAAGATGCGGGCGCCACGTGGACGTTCATGAGCGACTGGAATCCTCGGCCGATGTACGCCAGTCAGGTGATCATCGATCCGAACGACGACCAGCGCATCTACATGCTGAACGCGTATTCGTTCAGCGACAACGGCGGCAAGACGTTCACCGCGCCGCGCACCACCACGCATGGCGACGACCGCTTCGTATGGGTGAATCCGACGAACAGCCGTCATGTGGTGAAGCTCGACGACGGCGGCATCGGCATCAGCTATGACCGCGGCAACAAGTTCCTGTACGTCACGTCGCTGCCGCTGTCGCAGTTCTACCGCGTGACGACCGACAATGCGGTGCCCTTCAACATCTATGGCGGTCTGCAGGACAACGGCTGCTGGATGGGCCCGAGCGCCAGTTGGACGACCGGCGGCGTGTTGAACGATCACTTCTCGCGTCTCTGCGGCGGCGACGGCTTTCACGTGATTCCCAATCCGCTCAACCCGCGCACGGTGTATTCCGCGTCGCAGTTCCTGGGACTGCAGCGCAACGACACCAAGACGTGGGAAGTGCAGGACATCCGCCCCGGTGATTCCACCGGACACATTGCCGGTCGTCGCAACTGGGAAACGTGGGGCAAGCCGGGCGCCACGCAGGTGCTGGGCAACGCCATGCATCCCGCCAACTGGGACGCGCCGTTCATCATCTCGCCGCACGACACGGCCACGGTGTACGCCGGCGGCCAGCATCTGTTCAAGTCGACGAACAGCGGCCGCACGTGGAAAGACCTGGGTGACATGAGCACCGGCGTCGATCGCTCGACGCTGCCGCTGATGGGACGCAAGCCCGGCGAGAACACGCTGTCGCTGGATGACGGGGTGCCGTACTTCCCGGGCGTGACGGCGCTGGCCGAGTCGCCGCGCGTAAAGGGCGTGTTGTACGTGGGCACCGACGACGGGCGCTTCCGCGTATCGCGCGACGGCGGTGCGACGTTCACGGATGTGCAGACCCGTTTCCCCGGCCTGCCGAAGGATTCGTGGTTTGCCGGCGTGGAAGCCTCACGCCATGCGGCGGGCACGGCGTACGTGGTGGTGGACAATCACCGCAGCAACGACTTCACGAACTACGTGTACGCCACGAGCGACTTCGGCACCACGTGGCGCCGTATCGATGCCACGCTGCCGGCCAACCGGGTCGCGCGCACGGTGCGTGAGGATCCGCGCAATGCGAAGTTGCTGTATCTCGCCACCGAGTTCGGTGTGTTCATTTCGCCCGATGCCGGTGGGCAGTGGCTGCCGTTGCGCAACAACATGCCGGTGATGCCGTTCAACGACATCACGATTCAGGCACGAGACAATACGCTGATTCTGGCGTCGCACGCGCGCGGTCTCTGGATCCTCGATCAGCTCAACGCGCTGCAGGAGCTCACGCCGGCGGTGGCGGCCAGCACGACGCATCTATTCACGGTGCAGCCGGCCATGCAGGTCCGCACGACGAACCTGCGTCCGCATACCGGCGACATGATCTTCCGTGGTGAGAACCCG
>CANGXK010000214.1 GCA_947457715.1 Gemmatimonadota bacterium | reverse complement strand
GGCGGCGCCCCCGTCAGTCCCGTGGACAGGCTCGCGTGGAGTTGCTGCTCGATGCGGCCGCCTCGGTGATCGCCGAACAGGGACTGCAGGCCGCGACCGCCGAAGCGATCGCCCTTCGCGCCCGAACGGCAAAGGGCTCGCTGTACCAGTTCTTTCCGAACCGCGATGCGGTGCTGGCTGCCCTCGCGCTGCGCTATTCCGACGAGATGCGCGCCATTCACGAGCGGGCCTTCCCGATCGACCCGCACGGACTGCCGCTCGACCGCCTCATCGACCGCATCGTGAAGCCGCTCGCCGAGTTCCATGATACGCACCCCGCCTTTCGCCGCGTCTTTGCCACCGTGGAGGGACCGGGTGACGACACGAGATCGGCGCCGTCGCGGCTGCGCACGCAACTGTTCGAATCGTTCGTCGATCGGCTCGACGTGCTCTTCGCGGCGCGCAACCCGAAACTCGCCACACGCGACCGGCGTCGCATCGCGCTTGTCGCCGCGTCACTGGGGCAGTCGCTGCTGGCCCGTCGCGGACGCGCCGTGCCCGCTGAAAAAAAGCCGCTCCTTGATGATTTGCGCCGTATTCTGCTGGCATACCTGCAGCCGATGCTCGAGCCGCCCGTGACCAAGGCCAAAGCTGAGCCCAAGACGGAGCGGACTGGTCATGCGAAGGCGGCGCCGAAAAGACGGTGATCCAGCCACGTTGCCCTCTGCCGCCGGATCGGTGACCTTTCAAAATGGCCAACATCGTGAACATCGGTGTCATTCAAGACACCGCCTCGGTTGATCTCGCCAGCAACGTGACGCGCGCCGTGGCGCGTGTTCGCGAAGCGGCCGCGCGGGGCGCGCAGATCATCTGCTTGCAGGAGCTCTTCAACGCGCCGTACTTCTGCAAGAGCGTGAAGCCCGAGCGGTTCGACATCGCCGAGCCAGCCGACGGCCCGACCGTTCACACGTTTCAGTCGCTCGCCAAGGAGCTCGACGTCGTCATTGTGGTGCCCTTCTACGAGCGCGAAGCGGCGGGGCTCTATCGCAACTCGGCCACCGTGATCGACGCCGACGGCAGCGTGCTCGGCACCTATCGCAAGATGCACATCCCGCACGATCCGCTCTTCGAAGAGAAGTACTACTTCGCCCCCGGCGACGTGACCGAAGACCGGCGGAACGATGCACATCCGGGCATCAGCGGCTTCCGCGTGTGGCGCACCAAGTACGCCGACATCGGGGTGCTGATCTGCTGGGATCAGTGGTACCCGGAGGCGGCGCGCATCACGGCGTTGCTGGGCGCGCAGGTGCTCTTCTATCCCACGGCCATCGGCTGGCATCCCGGTGAAAAGGCCACGTTCGGCGACGCGCAGGTCGATGCGTGGCGCACCGCGCAGCGTGCGCATGCGATTGCGAACGGCGTGTTCGTGGCGTCGCCCAATCGGGTGGGCTTCGAACCGGAGCCCGGCACCGACGGGCTGGAGTTCTTTGGTCAGTCGTTCATCGCCGATCCGTTCGGCCGGTATCTCGCACAGGCGGGCACGGAGCCCGACATTCTCATCGCGGCGTGCGACCTCGGCCTGATCGAGGAGACACGCCGCAACTGGCCGTTCCTACGCGATCGCCGGATCGACGCGTACGGGCCGATCACGCAGCGCTGGCTGGCCGGTCGTTGAACGACCGCATCGAGTGGTCCGCACTCGGACCGGTGCGTATGCCCGCCGAGTGGGAGCGTCACGACGCCACGTGGATCGGCTGGCCCACACACGAACCCGACTGGCCGGGCAAGTTTGCGCCGATCCCGTGGGTGTACGCCGAAATTGTGCGTGCGCTCGCGCCGTACGAGCGCGTGGAAATTCTCTGTCAGAACGACGCCGTGTGCGACGAAGCGCGCGCCGCGCTCACGATGCACGACGTGAATCCCGAGCAGTATCGCCTGCATGTACAGCCCACCGATCGGGTGTGGCTGCGCGACTCGGGGCCGACCGGCGTCCATCGTGCCGATGGCAGCGTGGCCTTCGTGCACTGGGGCTTCGACGCGTGGAGCAAATACGACAACTACGCGCTCGACACGCACGTGCCTGAAGCGGTCTCGCGCGTGACGTCGCTGCCGCGCGTAGAAGCGGTGCGCCACGACAACGGACAGCGTCTGATCCTGGAAGGTGGTGGCATCGAGACCGACGGACTCGGCACGATGCTGGTGACCGAAGAGTGGCTGCTGTCCGACGTGCAGGTGCGCAACCCTGGGTTCACGCGCGCCGACTACGAGCGCGCCTTTCACACGTACCTCGGCATCACGCACACCATCTGGCTAGGCGAAGGCTGCGTGGGCGACGACACGCACGGGCACGTGGATGACATCGCGCGTTTCGTGTCGCCGGGGGTGGTGGTGCTGGCGCACGAGGCAGATCCTGCCGACGAGAATCACGCGCGGTCACTCGACAACCTGCATCGGTTGCAGCGCGCGAAGGATGCGCGCGGCGAACCGATTCGGGTGGTGACGCTGCCGTATCCGCGCGCCGTGATCATGGACGACACTCGGTTGCCGGCCAGTTATGCGAACTTCTACATCGCCAATGGCGTGTGCCTTGTGCCAACGTTCAACGATCCGAACGACCGCCTTGCCTTGAACACGCTGGCCGCCCTGCTGCCCGCGCATCGCATCGTGGGCATTCATGCCGTGGATTTGGTGTGGGGGCTTGGCACACTGCACTGCCTGAGTCAGCAGCAACCCGCGGCGGCCATCGTGTCGGTGGCGTCATGACCATGCCGCCGATGCCTCCCGGCTCGGGCACGCCGCCGGAAGGGCCGCCGGAGTTGCCGCGTTGGGCCCAGAAGCAGAACCATCAGCGGTCGCTCGAGCAACCGAGCGAGGCGGTGATGGCGGCGTTCATCGGCCCCAAGTGGGACACGGTGTATCGCCGCAAGATGGCGCCGTTTTTCGAGGACGCGTCGTTCGTGCCCACGTGGAATTGGGCTGCGGCGCTCGCCTTTCCTCCCGCCTGGTTTCTGTATCGCAAACTGTACTTGCCCTTCGCCTTCTTCTTTCTGATGCCGGGCATCGCGTTCCGCCTGCTCACCGGCACGGACGAGCAGTTGACGATGACGGCGATGCAGCAGCCCGAGAATGAGTGGCTGCTCATGATGAACGCCGCGATCTTTGTGTCCACGATGCTCGCCTCGGGTGGCACGGCGAACTGGTTCCTCTTCCGCCGTGCCCGTGCGGCGAACAGGTTGGTGGCGCAGCAGCAGTTGCCTGCCGCCGAGGCGGAGCAATTGCTGCGCCGCGTGGGTGGCGTGAACAAAACGACGACGGCGCTGTTCCTGGCGCTGTCGCTGATGATTGCTGCAGCCACGATCGGTGGCTGATCGATGTCTCGGCCTCGTGGCCGTTCGGAGCCGGGGATCTGGTGACGCGCATCGCCGTTGGGCTGTTGTTCATCGATGACTGACGCGGAACTGGTCGTTCGGACCCGCGCTGGTGACCCCGACGCCTTCGGCACATTGGTGTCGCGGTACTACGACGCGTGCTGGCGGTTCGCGTACCACATGCTGGGGGAGCGGGCAGATGCGGAAGACGTGGTTCAGGACTCGTTCTTGCGCGCCTATCTCGCCATCGGCCGGTACGATGAACGCGACCAGTTCCGCGGGTGGCTCTTTCGCATCCTGACCAACCAGTGCCGCAATGCCCTCACGTCACGCGGTCGTCGCTCGCGTCGGTTCGTGCAAGACGAGGTCGCCCTTGAGTCCGCACCAGCCCCTCCACTCGGGCTGGCGCTTGGCGTTGAGGACGCCGGGCTCATGCGCGCGCTCAGTCAGCTCGACCCACTCCAACGGGAAGCGCTGCTACTCAAGTACGCCGAGGGATTGGAGTATGGCGAGATGTCAGCGATGACCGGGGCCGGCGAGTCAGCGCTCAAGATGCGCGTTAAGCGCGGCAGTGAACGGTTGCGCGCGCTGCTCGGGAGGTCGCTTGACTAGCGACCAGGGGCCGACCCCGCAGGAGCCGAGCGACCTCGACCTGACCACACTGACCGACGACGTGGCACTGGTAGCGCGCATCCGGGCGTCGTACGCCCAGTGGCCCGCCACCGATGCGGCCCGGATGGCCCGTTGCACCACCGCCGTGCTGGCCGAGGCCATGCATACCCCGACGCGCCGCCTCGGAGGCGCGCTCCGCCCACGTTGGTGGTGGGGGGCGGCGGCCGCTGCCACGCTGATCCTCACCATCATGCGCCCGTGGTACCCCGTCGTCGAGGCGGCGCCTCACACCACGCAGCCGGTTGGCTCGACGACGGCGAGTGGCGACGCCATTCGGTTCGACCTCCAGTTGCCGAGCGGGGCCCGTGAAGTCGCGCTGGTCGGTGACTTCAATGGGTGGGACGAGAGCGCGACGCCGATGGCCCGACGGGCCAACGACGGCGCGTGGTCGGCACAGGTCCCGCTGACGCCCGGTCGCCATGTGTATGCCTTCGTGATCGACGGGCGACAGTGGCTCGTCGATCCGCTCGCGCCGCAGGTCCCCGACGAGGGATACGGTCCAGCAAACGCGGTGATTGTGGACGGACCGCGATGACGCCACGCGGCCGGACCACCTTCAGGGTGGCGTTTCAGGTGGTCTCGGCTCTGCTCGGGTCGCCGGCGCTCTCGCCGCTGGCGGCGACGGTTCTGGCCGATCGCGCGCGGATCGCCGCGGTGGACGTCGCGGCGACGGACACGGTGCTGTTCCGGGATCCGCAGGGGCAGTTTGACGCGGCCCGGTTCGACACCCTCACCGCCAACGCGCTCCGGCTCCTGCTCGACGAAGCGGCGGCCAAGGGGTTGCCCACGGCGCCGCTGATCAACCGGGCCCTGGAAGGCGCCGCCCGCCGGGTCGGCGGCACTCGCATTCTGAGCGTCGTACGGGCGCATGCGACCGCGCTATCGGAGGCCAAGGCGGCCCTCGGTGATGCGAGTACCGTCGCGGAACTTGATGCGGGGGCGACCGCACTGCGGGCGGGGATCGACGTACGCACGCTGACCTCGGTGCGACTGGCTCGCCCGATGGGGACGGCCGTCACGGCACTGGTGGTCCTCACGGACGTTGTCCGCCGTGGTGTGCCG
>CANGXK010000213.1 GCA_947457715.1 Gemmatimonadota bacterium | reverse complement strand
GATGAGCCGAAGAAGTTCAACCTCCTCGAGCACTATCCGGATGCGGTGCTCTTCTCGGCGAACACGGGGGACGGCATGGATCGGCTGGTCGCAGCCATTACGCGGCTTCTGCCGGAGAGCCCGTACCTTTACCCGCCCGATGAGCTGTCGACGCAGCCGGTGAAGTTCTTCTGCGCCGAGTTCGTGCGTGAAACCGCACTTGAGCAGCTCGGTGACGAGTTGCCGCATGCGCTCGCGTGTGAAATCGAGGAGTACCGCGAAGGCTCCACTCCGCTGTACATTCGGGCGGTCCTGCATGTCGAACGAGAGAGCCAGAAACGCATTGTGATCGGAGCCAACGGACAACAGATCAAGAAGCTTGGCCGCGTAGCGCGTGAGAAGATCGAGCGCTTCGTGGGCCAGCCCGTGTACCTCGACCTCTGGGTCAAGGTGCTGCCGAACTGGCGTCGCAATCGCAACGCGGTGCTTCGGCTCGGATACGGCGACCCGAACGAAAAGACGTGATTCAGGCGCGACCGTTGCTGAAACGGTATGCACGCGCGTGCGTACCTGCTGGCGTGCTGCTCGCGCTCTGCATGTGCATGGCGCGGCCCGCGTTTGCGCAGAATGGCGGCTTGTTCTTACTCGTGCCCTTCGGTGCGCATGCGGTGGGGCAGGGGGAAGCCGTCGTGGCAGATTCGACCTTGGGCACCGAGGCGATGTGGTGGAATGCTGCCGCGCTGGCCCGCATGGGTAAGAGGGAGATCGCAGTCCACCACTCGCAGACCTTGATCGCCACCAGTGACATGCTCACGATGGCCGTGCCATCGCGTGTGCTCGGCACCATCGCCGCATCGGCGTATCTCGTGAACTATGGTGACCAGGCGGCGACGGATCCGATCAATGGCACGGAGATCGGCACGATCACGAACCGGAACTATCAACTCGCGTTGTCCTACGCGACGCCGGTGGGAAAGCGACTGAGCGCCGGAGTGACGTACAAGTTTGTCATGCTTCGCTTCCAGTGTACCGGAATCTGTGGCAATGTGCCTGTCATTTCCGGTTCGACGAGTGCCCTCGATGTCGGTGTGCAGTATGTGTTGCCCACGACGTTGCCGATCACACTTGGCGCCTCGGTGCGAAACCTCGGTCCCGGCCTTCAAGTCAAAGACGCGGAGCAGGCGGACCCTCTGCCACGGGTGCTGCAGGTCGGTGGAAAGGCTCGACTGCCGATTTCATCGTTGAGAGAATCCGGGGCATCGCTCGACGTAACGCTGGATGTCCAGAGCGCTGCGGCGCTCAACGGCGCCGCGGGCGGGCTTGGGCTCATTCTCGGGTATCGCGAAGTGGCATACCTTCGTGGAGGCTATAAACTGCAGCCTGGCGATGCGAAGGGCGCATCGATTGGCTTCGGGTTCGAGCGCGGCGGGTTCGCGTTGGATCTGGCCCGTCGCTTCGATACGGCATCGGCGCAACTCGGCGAGCCGCCGACTTACATCTCGCTCCGAGCGCGCTTCTGATGCGCGGCCTAGTACCCTTCGCCGCCGTATCGCTGGTGTGGCTCGGGTTCCCCTGCATGTCGATCGAGGCGCAAGGGGGGGGGCCGGTCGCCCTACGGTCCGAAGGGTCTACGGCGTCAACTGGTGGGATTGGCATGCTGGTGCAGGTACCGGTTGGCTCGGAATCCATCGGGTACACGGCCGAGCCGACCAGAGCGCCGTGGTGGGCACCCGCGGTCTCAGCGCTTGTGCCGGGAGGTGGGCAGTTCGCCCTCGGGCAGCAGCGGGGCGTCGGGTATCTGGTGGCCGAGGGCTATCTGCTGCTTCAGCAGGTGCGAGCCCGGCGTGACGCCAACCGGGATCGCGACGCCTATCGCGCCCTTGCCTTCGAGGTAGCCCGGCAGCCGTTTGGAGGCGAGCGGCCTCGTGGGAGCTGGGACTATTACGAGTCGATGGAAAAGTTTCTGGAGAGCGGGGCATTTGACAGAGTACCTGGTGGCGCTGTCGATCCGGAAACGGACGAGTCGACCTTCAACGGTGCGCGCTGGCTGCTCGCTCGTGAGACCTACTGGCTCAATCCCGACGTAACGCCCGACATCGGCAGCCCGGAATATCAGCGTGCACTCACCTTCTACCGGTCGCGCGCGGTGCCCGACGCGTATCGCTGGAGCTGGCGGGATGCACAGCTCCAGCAGGACGTGTACGCCCAGACGATCGCGAGCGCGAACCGCAGCGTTCAGCGGGCGGTCAATTACGTCGGTCTGGTTGGCGCGAATCACCTGGTGAGCCTCATCGACGCCTATATCAGCGTTCGCGTGCGGCGCTACGGTGGCGCCGGCATCGCCGGAGTAACCGTCGAGAGTGTGCACACCATGGTCGAACCGATTGGCGATCCTCGAGACGGCAGACGGCAGGTGCGGACCGCGATTCGACTGGTTCCTCGACCTCGATAACGGATGCGAGGATGGCGGCGATGTGCCTCCCAATGGCCTGCACTGAGCATTTGCGGCCAATCGATGTGAAGAGTGACACATCGTGCCGGCTCCCGGTGCACGATCGGCTGTTCTTGAGTGGGGGCAAGACCCTTGGCACGAATGGCCCGGCTGGATGTCCCGTCCACCGGTAGCATAGCGCTCATCTGGCGCCGCTGCGTCCAGCTTTCATCTTCGCCAGATTCTCGCCCTTGTCCATGACGTGGCCTACGTTCAACGAACACGCGGCTGTTCACTTGACTCATGGGTACGGCGACCCGTCGTGGGTGACGGCGTGGTGAACGTCTGCCTGGATCGTGCGTCAGGTAACCGGCGATACGTGGGCCGCCTGCGCACGTGAGATCACGTTGAGACCTCGGCTGATTCTGGTCGACGCGCGAGGTGAGGCCGAGTGGGAGCCCCAAGTCGTGTCGAGGGTTCACGGGTAACGCCTCTGCCGGCATCATCCCAGTGCTCAAGCCGGGTACCAGTGCGATCGAGGCCGAACTCACCCGCCGGGCGTCCGCCCACGGCCAGCGTCATATCAGACTGCAAGCGCTACGAGGCGCACGTAGAGCCGGTCGGCTGCAGGTCGGCCGAGCAGTCGGCGGATTTCCAGGAAGCGCTGAGCGCGTGCTTTCCAGGCTGGCGCCGGCTCTTCTGATACTGCCGCTGGAAGCCAGTACGCTGACCGGGTACCTTCTATGTCACTTGAATACTGGTAATAGCTGTTGACACTACGGGCCGCTCTCCCGCGCGGAGGGCGGCCTGCGTCGTACGCGGAGGCACGGCATGCAGGACGGGGAACGGTTGCGGGTCTTGGCCCGGTCGGAAGAGCGGCTCGTGGACATGCGGAGGTATCTTTGACGTCGACGTCAAACGATCGACACTGAGCGCCTATGAGAGTGAGATGTCCGACGCGGCCTTCTGGAACGACCAGGAGTATGCCCGGGACATCGTGCAGCAGGTCAAGGTGCTGAAGGGCTGGATCGAGCCAATCGACGCGTTGAGTGCGCGCGTCGAATCCGCGCGCGAGATCGACGAGTTACTGGCGCTGGAGCCCGACGATGCGATGTCGAAGGATCTAGACGCGGAAACCGAGCGCATCGTCGAGGAACTCGACGCGTTCGAGCTCAAATCGCTGCTGCGTGGGCGGGACGACTTCCGGGATGCGCAGATCGAGATCAGCGCCGGCGCCGGCGGGACTGAGGCGCAGGACTGGGCGCAAATGATCATGCGCATGTACACGCGCTGGGCGGAACGGAAAGGCTTCGAGATCGACATGCTGGATCTCAGCGAAGGTGAAGAGGCCGGCATCAAGGGCGCGGTTCTGGAGATCAAGGGGCAATACGCCTATGGATTCCTTCGACCGGAATCCGGCGTACACCGTCTCGTCCGCATCTCGCCTTTCGATTCGCAGGCACGGCGTCATACAAGCTTCGCGTCGATCTTTGTGTATCCCGTCGTTAACGAAGAGATCAACATCGAGATCCGCGACGAGGATTTGCGGATCGATGTCTATCGCGCCTCTGGCGCCGGTGGGCAGCACGTCAACAAGACGTCGTCCGCGGTGCGCATCACGCACATGCCGACCGGTATCGTCTGCGCCTCGCAGGCGGAACGCTCGCAGTTCAAGAACAAGGCGACCGCCATGAAACAGCTGAAGAACAAGCTGTATCAGCGTGAGTCCGATAAACTCGCCGCCGCGAAAGCCCTCCTCGATGCCGATAAGCAGGACGTGTCATTCGGCAGCCAGATCCGCAGCTACGTCTTCCAACCGTACACGATGGTCAACGATCACCGCACCGAGCTCAAGATCGCCGACGTCCAGAAGGTCATGGACGGCGGGATCGATCCGTTCATCCAGGCGTACCTGAAGCAGGAGAGCGAAGAGAAGGCGGAGGGACGCCCGCTGTGAGCGACGATCTGAACTTCCTGATGAAGGCGCGACGCGACAAGCTCGATGCGTTGCGCGCAGCGGGCACCGAGCCCTTCGCCTACTCGTTCGACCGCTCGCACACGGCCACGGAAGCGGTGGCCACGCTAGGCACGTCGGACGAGGGGCCCGATGTCACGGTGGCCGGCCGCCTCACGTCGTGGCGCAGCCAGGGCAAGACGGCGTTCGCCCACCTGGCGGACATGGATGGGCGCGTGCAGCTGTATTTCCGGCGCGACGAGATCGGTGAAGACGCATGGGCCCAGCTCAATGCCTGGGACCTCGGCGACTGGGTCGGCGTGGGCGGCTCGATGATGCGCACGAAGACCGGCGAAGCGACCGTCAAGGTGAAGGTGGCCACGCTGCTCTCGAAGTCGCTGCGGCCGCTGCCCTTCGGCAAGGAACAGATGGTCGATGGACAGATGGTGCGCTATTCGGGGTTTTCCGACACGGAACAGCGGGCGCGTCAGCGCTATGCCGATCTGGCGGTGCATCCCGAGGTGCGCGCGCTCTTCCGCGCCCGTTCGGTGCTCACCCGGAGCATCCGGTCGCATCTCGATGGGCTGAACTACCTCGAAGTCGAAACGCCGGTGCTGCAGCCACTGTACGGCGGTGCGTCGGCACGACCGTTCATCACGCACCACAACACGCTCGACATGCCGCTCTATCTGCGGATTGCGGACGAGTTGTATCTCAAACGGCTGATCGTG
>CANGXK010000212.1 GCA_947457715.1 Gemmatimonadota bacterium | reverse complement strand
TGATCGAGGCCCCGCGCGGATGGTAATGCGCCAGTTCCGTGGTCATCGAGCCGCGATAGCGCAATAGTCGCGAGGCGCGATCGCGCGGGACCCAGCGCGGACCGAGTGCTTCGGCCATCGTGCCGGTGGCCTGACGGCGCCACAGTTCGAGCTGAAAGAGCCGGTCGCGCGCCGCGCTGTACCCCTGCGCGAAAAACAGATCGTGCTCGTTCGCCGCTTCGATGTGCACGATGCCGGCCGAGTCACGCGCCAGCGTCACCGGCGCGCGCAGTCCCTTGGTCGTGATCTGCTGTGCGTCCACCTCTCGCGACCCTCCCAACAACAGCGCCAGCAACACCACGGCCTTCACCGCGGAACGCGTCAACGCACTCGCAAACTCTCGTACGATCTCTCCGGCCGGCTTGATCTCATGAATGGCATCCACACTGCGCCCAGCTTGCCAGTAGTCCTGATTCGCGCCATCCACGCTCGACCGCTTGAGCTGCCGGAGTGACTTGAGCGCGTAGAAGGTGCGGATCCAGTGCTTCGTCCTTCGCCCCGTGAAGAGCCAGCGGGAAACCGGTCCCACCTTGGTGCCGAGCTTCTCCACGTACGGCGTGCGGATCACCGACACCGGGACGCCGGTCAGCCGCTCGGTGAGCACGATGTCACGCGAATGCGCTTCCACGATCGCGTGCTTGTAGGCATCGTCGGAGTTGCACTCCGGGGTGGCGATGAAGCGCGTCCCGAGTTGTACGCCGGCATAGCCCATGTCGAGTAACGCCTTGAACTGCGCGGCTTCGCCGACGCCGCCGGCCGCGACCACGGGCAATCCGAGCGGGCGCACTTCGTCGAGCAACGCGCGCGGATCGCGCGAGCCGGTATGCCCGCCGGCGTCGCGGTTCACCGCAACCAAGCCGTCCACACCGCCGTCACGTCCCTTGAGCGCCCATTTCAGTTCGGTGATGTCGTGATACACCACGCCGCCGGCCGCGTGGACGCGGTCGCAGACCCACTTCGGGTTGCCCAGCGACGTGAGGAAGAACCGCACCCCCTCTTCGAGCGCAATCTCGACCCAGGTCACCATGCGGTTGTGATACGTCTTCGACGAGGCCTCGATGAGCGCATTGAGACCGATCGGAGCACCGCCACTGAGCCGATTGATGGTGCGCAACCCTTCGCGATACGCATAGCCGTGCACGTATGTGAGCGAAATCGGCTGCACGATCCCAAGCGCGCCGGCGGCGCTCACGGCGGCCACCAGCTCCGGGTTGCTGCACGGGTACATCGGCCCGCAGATCAGCGGCACCCGGATGTGCGCGTGGCGCGTGAGCGCCGTGTCGAAGGCCGGCGTGTCGCTCATGGGGCTGCCTCGCGGGAGGGATCGGGGGGCGACAGGCGCCAGTGCACGATGCAGCGCGATACCAGTTCACCGGCCTGGTTGACGATGTCCGCCTGCACGTCGTGCGTCATCGGCTCGGTCACGGCTGCGGGCGCCTGAGCGGTGGTGGTGCACACGAGCGTGCCGCGCGCCTTCTTCAGGTATTCGATCTGGAGACCGGTCACGATGCCGCGCACACCGGCGGGCAGCGCCGTCATCAGGGCCACGCCACTCGTCATCTCGGCCAGATTCACCAGGGCGACCGCATGCACGGAGGCGAGGTGATTCCGCACGGCGTTCCGGTCGCGCAGCTCCACCCGGGCGTAGCCGGGGCGGACGTCGGTGTAGACGCCACCTACTGACCCGGTGTACGGCGCCGTACGCCCCACGGCCCAGCTGAACACGCGCTTGCCGAAGGGCAAACCGGAGAGTCGCTTCCAGTTCTGCAGAAGGAGGCGGCCGGGCGATGGATTGGCGCGAGGCATGCGGAAGGGAGCGGCGGGGAGGGACGGAGCGTGGCCTCACGTAGTATGGCCTCCCGTAGCGTACGCGCTCGGCGTCGAACCCGCCACCGTGGCGACGCCGACGTTCGATGGTGGTATCTTGAGCGAGCGGTCGATTCGGACTTCTTTACTGGTACGCGATGTATCCGGCACACCTCTTCCTCTTCGGCGAAATGGCCAAGGCCGTTGCGCAACTCGCCCTCACCAAGCCGGTGACGACGCCGGTGGCGCGCACCCGCGGCCCCCGCGAGCGGCCGCGGTGAGTGGCATGACGACGATCGGCGAGGCGGGGCGTGCCGTCGGTCTGGCGGTGCTCATGGTGCAGGTGCCGCTACTACTCCTGCTGCTCGCGCGCCTGATGCCGGGCCGAACCCGTCGGCCACCGATTGCGCCGCGCCTCACGCCGCGGACGGACACGACGGTCACCGTGATCGTCGCGACGCTCAACGAAGCCAAACGCATCGGACCGTGCCTGAGCGGGCTGATGGCGCAGACCGAGCCGATGCTCGAAGTGCTGGTGGTCGACAGCCGCAGCACTGATGGCACCCGCGAGCTGGTCGAAGCGGCGGCAGCGCGCGACCCGCGCATTCGCCTGGTGACCGACGAGCCGCTGCCGGCCGGATGGGTGGGCAAGGTGTGGGCGCTCGAGTCGGGCCTCCGACAGGCGAAGGGCGAATGGGTGCTCGGCGTCGATGCCGACACGGTTCCGGCCCCCGGCCTCATTGGCGCAGTCGTCGATGCCGTCGAGCAGGACGGCTATGACGTCGCGTCGTTCTCGCCGCAGTTCCGCGATCAGACGTCGGCCGAGCGGTTGGTGCAGCCGGCCATGCTGGTCACGCTCGTCTATCGGTGTGGTGCCGCAGGCGCGACCCAACCGCCGCCCGACCGCGTGCTGGCCAACGGGCAGTGCTTCGTGGCCCGTCGGGCACTGCTCGAACAGTACGGTGGATACGCGCCGGCCCGTGCCTCGTTTTGTGACGACGTCTCGCTGGCACGCCATCTCGCGTCGCACGGCGCGCGCGTGGGGTTTCTCGATGGGTCGCGCATCATTCAGGTCAGTGCGTACGTGTCGCTGGCCGAGATGTGGCGGGAGTGGGGGCGCAGCTTCGATCTCAAGGATGCGACGCCTGCCTGGCGCCGGTGGGTCGACGTGGCGCTGGTCTGGAGCGCACAGGCCTTGCCGTTGCCGATGCTGGTCGTGTTGGCGGCGCTCCTCGCGGGCCCGGGATCGCTCACCGCCGATCGATCGCATGCGATGCTGCTGGAGGCCCTCGTCCTCGTGAACGCCTCCGCGCTGTTCGTGCGAATGATGCTGCTGGTGGCCCTGCGCGGCAGCTACGCCGAACGCGGCTGGCCGTTCTGGCTGTCGTGGCTCTCGGACATCGCGGCGGCGTGGCGACTCACCCTGAGCACCGTACGGACGCCGACCCGCTGGCGCGGCCGGCAGTACGACACGATGCTGACCGACCGCGCGAACTGACGCGCGGCGGCAACTGAAACGCAACAGCCAGACCACGGATAGCACCGATCTGCGGAAACAACACCGATCAGCGAACTGCGCGTGTCATCGCATCCGAGTTGTTTCCGTCCATCGGCGTGATCCGTGGTCTGGCTGTTGTTGTTAAACCGCGTCATGACACGCGTTCATTGCCGTCTGCGGCCGAGCGTCAGTCGCCCAGCACGCTCAGCATCGCCCGCGTGAAGGCCGGCAGGTCCTTCGGCACGCGCGCGCTCACGATCGTGCCGTCCACGACGGCCGGTTCGTCGACCCAGATGGCACCGGCATTTGTCAGATCGTCCCGAATGCCCAACGACGACGTCATGCGCTTGCCGCGCACGATGCCGGCCGAAATGAGAATCCAGGGGCCGTGGCAGATCGTGCCCACGATGCCCCCCTGCTCGTACACGCGCCGCACGAGCGACAGGACCGCGGGATCGCGCCGCAGCTTGTCGGGGGCCCAGCCGCCCGGCGCCACAATCCCGCGCAGCGTGGTCGGATCGAGGTCGGCCACCTGGCCGTCCATCGTGGCCGGATAGCCCCATTTGCCGTGATAGGCCGCCTCGCCGTTGCCGATCAGCGGGGTGTGGTAGCCTGCCTCTTCGAGGCGAAGCTTGGGATACCAGACCTCGAGGTCTTCGTACTCGGGGCCGACGAGGATGGCGATCGTGCCGAGGATGGACATGGTGTTTTCTGTTCGAGGAATCGGGCCCCGGCCCAGCGAGCCGGGGTGTCGTTGCGTAGACTTGGGCGTCGCTGGACCGGCCGCCCCTTGCCCCCGTCACCATGAAGCTTATCGTCGCCATCATCCGCCCGGAGAAGCTGGCGGATGTCAAACGTGCGCTCTTCGAAGTCGGCGTGACCGGCATGACGCTGTCCCGCGTCAGCGGACACGGGGGCGAGCGTGACGTCGTCCAGCAGTATCGCGGTGAATCCGTGGTGCTCGAATTCCACGAAAAGGTCCGGATCGAGATGGCCTGCTCGGAGGAGTTTGTCGAGCGCACCATCGAGGCGATCTGCGACGGGGCGCGCACCGGTGACGTGGGCGACGGCAAGATCTTCGTGTTGCCGCTCGATCGCACGGTGCGCATCCGCACGGGTGAGCGCGACAACGCCGCGCTGACGGCCGTCAACGCCGACGAGATCATGCGACAGACGCAGCTCGAAATGCGTGTCCCCAACCCGGACGACTACAAGTGATGCCGACGCCGACGATCTCCTCGGGCGATACGGCGTGGGTGCTCATCTCCACCGCCCTCGTGCTGTTCATGGTGCCGGGGCTGGCGTTCTTCTACGGGGGACTGGTACGCAGCAAGAGCGCGCTCAACACGATGTTGATGAGCCTCGGCGCCCTGGCGATCGTGACCGTGCAGTGGGTGCTCTTCGGGTACAGCCTGGCCTTCGGGCCGGGTTCGACCTGGATCGGTGGCTTTGCCTTCCTCGGCTTTCAGGGCGTGACGGCGGCCCCGAATCCCACCTACGCCGCGGCACTGCCGCACCTGCTGTTTGCCGCGTTTCAGGCCATGTTCGCCGGGATCGCCGTTGCGCTCTTCTCCGGCGCCATCATTGATCGCATGCGCTTCGTGGCCTACCTCACGTTCGGATTGATCTGGACCACGCTGGTCTACGATCCGCTCGCGCACTGGGTCTGGGGTGACGGCGGATGGCTCCGCACGCTCGGTGCGCTCGACTTCGCCGGCGGCACGGTGGTGCACATCAGTGCCGGCATCACGGCGCTGGTGCTGGCCCGCGTGCTGGGCCCGC
>CANGXK010000211.1 GCA_947457715.1 Gemmatimonadota bacterium | reverse complement strand
CCTTCGCACGATCCCCCGCATCGATAGAGCCCGGCGCCCTCCTGGAAGAAGGGGCGACGTTCGTCGAAGCGAATCTCGACCGCGGACAAGTTGAGCACGGCCGGGTCGGCTTCGACTTGGCCAAAGTCGGGGTTCACCGTCGCATCAATCGTGACGTGGGATCCGATGCCGGCCTTGAGGTCGAGTCCGCCGGCCAACGCCCCGTGCGCACCGCCGGGAAGCGAGGCCGGATTGGGGACGCTCTTGGTGACCGAGTAGGGCAGCAGCTCGAGGCGACGCGGCGTGCCGATGCCGGCGATGCCTTCGAGCGTGCCGAGCTGCGAGATGAGCGTGCGGCGCGACGGTCGGTACAGCGGCCAGCCGGTACGCTCGTTCAATCGCGTGATGTCACGCCAGACACCGAAGCCGAAGGTGTGCACATTTTTGGCGGTAAATCGCAGCTGGCTGAAGGGCACGCGATACTCGGCCACCCACCCCAAGCTGTCGATGCTGGTCGCGACGTCCCAGACGCCATCCCACGTGGCGTCTTCGGTGATGTCGCCGTAGATCGAATAGTCGCGCTTCACGCCGGCCGGATTGACCGCGAGTTCGACACCGGTGCGCCCGTCGTGATAGGCGTCGATGACGATCTTGAGCTGGTCGCTGGCCGTTTTCACATCACGCCGCGACAGCAGCGCGGCGAGGCTGTCGGGATGCGGATCGAACGCCCGGACGATCACGTAGAGATAGCGATCGTCGTAGGCGGCACGCGCTTCGGTCCGGAAGGTCGGCTCACCATTCTCGCTCGGCTCGAACTGTCGGAACGCCGTCATCGGCGTGGCCGCGCGCCAGACGGCGTCGTTCTCACGACCATCGATGTCGGGCGCGCGCGTGGCACGAATGGCCTGGCCGACGGTGGCTCGCGCGCTGTCGGCCTTCTGTGCGGGCAGGGGGGACGCCGCGACCGTGGTCAGGGCCGCGAAGAGCGCGACGGTGGACAGCACGGCGGGAACGGCGGTGCGGCGGAGCAGCGATGCAAACATCAGGTCTGTTGCGAGGGGTCGTACCCGGCCACGTCGGCGTAGTACGTCCGGATGCGGGCGATCCCCGCGGCGGGATCTTCTTCGACGGGCATCGTGGTAGGCCCGAGGCGAACGACTTTGCGTCGGAAATCGAGGGCGACGCAGCAGATAGGCACGTTCGCGCCCTTGGCGACGTGCCAGAATCCGCTCTTCCACGCGGTCACTTTCTTGCGCGTGCCTTCGGGCGCCAGCGCCAGCGCAAACCGCTCGTGCGACCGAAACGCTTCGATCGTGCGCTCCACCGCGTTCTGGGAGTTCTTGCGATCCACCGGAATGCCGCCGTTCGCCCGCATGAACCAGCCCAGTGGCGGGACGAACAGGGTGTGCTTGCCCCACCAATGGGCGTCGAAGCCGAGGGCCCACTTGGCCGCGAGGCCGATGGGGAAATCCCAGTTCGAGGTGTGCGGGGCGACGATGGCCACGAAGCGCGGTTCGTTGGGCATCTGTCCTTCGAAGCGCCATCCGGCCCGAAAGAGGATGGTGCGACCGAGTGCCCGCAGCCACGAGCGGTGCGATTGCGGGACGTTCGGACCGAGTTGCCAGTCTTCGGGCGACTGTGCGCTGGCGGGGGGGGGCGTCATGCCGTTCATTTGACAGATGGCAGACAAGATCCGCAAGAGCGAGCTGGAGTGGCGGACGATTCTGTCGACCGAACAGTTCCGGGTCATGCGCTCGCACGGCACGGAACGGGCCTTCGGCGGCTGCTATTGGGATCACCACGACGACGGCCTCTACATTTGCGCCGGCTGCGGCCAGCCCCTGTTCTCGTCGCGCGCGAAGTTCGACTCGGGCACGGGGTGGCCGAGCTTCAGCGAGCCGCTGAGCGCGGTGGTCGTGGAGACCAGCACCGATCGCCGGTGGTTCATCGTGCGCATGGAAGTGCACTGCGTCGCCTGCGACGCGCATCTGGGGCACCTCTTCGATGACGGCCCGGCGCCCGGTGGCATGCGCTACTGCATCAACTCCGCGTCGCTCGATTTCAGCGGGATCGACGACTGAGTCATTGGCTGCGGCGGTGAACAGCTGTCAGCGGTCAGCAATCAGCGAACGGCAACTGCCAGAACACGGATGACACCGATCTCACCGAACCAGCACGGATAAGCCAAAGGCGCTGTGTCGCTTATCCGTGTGGTTTCCGTCCATCGGTGTCATCCGTGTTCTGGCAGTTGCTGTTGCTGTTGCTGTTGCGGTTCGCCCCAACCGAATGCGAAGAACCCCGACACCGGATCATCAGATCCGGTATCGGGGCTCTCTCCCACCACCGCCTTCCCGCGGTGGATCTCCAGAGTGTCAGTCGCGGATGATCGCGCCATTCACTCCGTACATCGCATCGATTACGAGCAGCTGGGGCGACCGCGCGGCAGGGCCACGGTGCAGTTCTTCGTGGTGCCGTTCTCGGTGATCTGCAGCTTCGCCTTTGCCGAGCCGTCGTACGTGATCACTTCGCGACGTTCCCTGGTGGAGCTGGTGCCGTCGATGGTCATGACGACGCGCATGGAGCGCGTGACCGTACCGGCGGTCGGGTACGTCTGGGCGGTGGCCGAGACCGGGATGACGAGACCGGTGGTCGCGTCCGACGTGGTGCGCACTGACGAGAAGGTCTTGCCGTCGCGGTTCGTGCCGGTGGCCGTCTCCGAACCCTGTGACGTGCCGTCGACGGTGCGCTGCGCGCTGCCGGCGGCGAGACCCCTGACCGTGCGATCTCCGCTGTGGTTGACCGTGGCCGTGACGCTGCCGTCGCGGCTGCGGGTGGCCGTGCCGGTGACCGTGGTGCGAACGCGAACCGAATTCGTGGTGAGGCTGTCGATCGCCGACTGCGCCGTGCCGGCCGCATTCTTGATCGTGTAGATCGACGTCACTGTGAGGCCGTTCTTGACCGAAGGCCCGCAGGTCAGATCACCCGTGTTGGCCGCGAAGACGCAGCTGTCGTCGATGCGGATGCCGAACGGCCCGCCATGCGGCCCGCGTCCCGGTGCGGCATTGCCGATGAAGGCATCGCCCAATCCGCCGCCCATGAAGCCGCCCATGCCAGGACCGCCACCCGGTCCGCGTCCCGGGCCACCCCAGGGCATGCCGTTGTCGCCGGAGCTCGCGTAGCTGCTGGACACGAGGTCGAGACCGGCCGGTGCGCTGCTGAACGCCAGGTCCGACAGGAAGGCGTTCGGACCATTGCTGTTGTCGAGGCTGCAAGCCGCCGCGCCGAGCAGCGTCGTGGCCGCGGCCAGCGTCAGAAAACGGGAACGTGCCATGATGACCTCTCGAAGGGGGCGGCCTCCCGATCCTCGCGACCGTCGCGAGGGCATCGTTGAGGCGTTCGAAACAGGAGACACGCGAGCGCGAACCGACCCTACCTGCTACTCGCCGGCGCTCGGCAAAAATGGGGACAGTTTCTCTCGCAACTGCCGCAGGGCCCGGCTCATGTTCGCCTCCACGGCCTTCACGGTCACGCCAAGCTGCTCCGCGATCTCACTATACCGCAAGTTGCGTTCGCGGCTCATCAGGAACACCTCGCGCGTCCGCGGCGGCAAGGCGTCGATCGCCTCACGGATCGCGTCCTGCAATTCGCCCGCCTGCGTGTCGGCATCGGCGTGTTCGGCCGGCTCGCTGAGCGCCTCGACGTAGACGGCCGACTTCTTCTGTACCTGCAGATGTCGCAGATGATTGAGCGCCCGGTTGCGCACGGCCTGCATCAGATAGCCGGCCACGCTGCTGTCGGGGGCCAGCGTGTCGCGGCGGCGCCAGAGCTCGAGGAAGACATCCTGCGAGAGCTCTTCGGCCACGCCCGGATCGTGCAGCACGCGGTTGGCCGAGCGCACGACGGGCTCGTACCACTGCCGGAAGATCGCATCGAACGCTGCGTGATCCCCGCCCCGAAGGCGGGCCAGCAAGTCAGCGTCGGACACGAGGGGCGTAGGGTCGGGAAATGACTGGGCCAGGATACGGTCGACGCGACTCCGCGGAGTCCTGTCGGCCTCGGTTGCAGCGTATACTACATCGGATCGCAGCGCTTGTGCGCTGGGGCCCGCCGGAAAAGCGGGGACGTAGGGTATCGCCATCCACTCGTGTCTCTTGGACATGTCCGACGAAATCCGTCCATCCGCTGGTTCCGCTTCCGACGCCGACTGGGACGCGATCTCCCGTGTTATCGCGGGGGAAAGCGATGCTGTCGAGTCGGCCGCCGTGGCCCACTGGCTGGCGACGCATCCGGAAGACGCAGCCGTGGTGGCCCTTGTTAAGGCCCGGGCCGAGACGCGGTCGGTGGTCGCTATCGATACCGAGCGGGCGTTGTCGGCCGTCCGGAGCAGGATGACCGCGCCCCCGTCGCTGACGGTTCAGCGTGGTGGTGCCGCGACGTCGGCGACGACCACACCGGTGCAGCGCGCCGCGGCGCGCCGCTGGCGCGGGCCGGTGTTTGCGGCGGCGGCGGCGCTGACGGCCATGGTCGGTCTCGCCCAGTGGCGCCGCGGCGATGCCTCGGCGGAGCACGTGTATGCCACGCAGGTGGGGCAGCGCGACTCGGTGAAGCTTCCCGACGGCAGCACCGTCGTGCTGGCTCCCGGCAGCCGGCTCACGGTCGCGACGGGATTCAACACCGGCAACCGTGCCGTCACGCTGGAAGGGGCGGCGTTCTTCGACGTGAAGCACGACGGCGCGCATCCGTTCGTGGTGCACTCGCGCGGGGCGGAAATTCGCGACATCGGCACGGCCTTCTCGGTGAACACCGACGTGAACGGTCGCGTGTCGGTGGCGGTGACGCATGGCATCGTCGCGCTCCGCGACACTACGGCGGGGAGTGCCGCGCCGGTGGAACTGCGCGCCGGTGACCGCGGCGTGTTGCAGGCCGGCACGGTGGCGGTGGCCCGCGGCACGGTCACCGACGAGGACATGGCGTGGATGCGCGGGCAGTTGGCCTATCGCGATGCGCCGCTGGCCGAAGTGCAGGCGGATTTGCGGCGTTGGTACGGCATCGAGCTGCAGGTCGCCGATTCGGCGCTGGCGCAGCGCACACTGACGGCGACGTTCCGCGGTGACTCGGCCGCGCAGGTGGTCCAGGTGATTGCGCTGGCCCTTG
>CANGXK010000210.1 GCA_947457715.1 Gemmatimonadota bacterium | reverse complement strand
GGTCCGTGAGCTCGTTGCTGTTCCTCGTCTTCCTCGCCACGCTCTTTGGCTTGGCGGTGGGCAGTGGCGTGGACTACCTCGAGCGATTCAAGATTCGTCGCGGGATTGCGTCGGCGCTGATCGTGCTCGGGACGGTGGGGGCCATCGGCGGCGTGCTGGCCTGGACGGCCCCCACGCTGATCGAGCAGGGCAAGCAACTGCAGACGGAGTTCCCGGAAGCGATTCACAAGCTGCAAACGTGGATCGATTCGAAGCGCACCGGTCTGGTGGGGACGCTGATCAAGTCGGCGGCGACACCGCCGGCCAGCGCCGGCACGACGGCCGTGATCCCCCCGGCGGCCGTGGGCACGCCGGCCACCAGCACGCGGACGCCGACGGCCGCCCAGGCGATGCGCCAGGTAGCCGATTCGATCGCGGCGTCGCCCAGCGAAGCCATCAAGAAGCGCATTGCCGAGGGGCTTGGCGGCGCCTCGCGCTATCTGTTCTCGTTCGTCTCCAACACGCTGGCGGCCGTTGCCGCGTTCGTCCTGCTGGTGTTTCTCGCGATGTACATCGGCGCCGAGCCCGAGGTGTATCGCGGATGGTTGCTGGCGGTCGTCCCGGCCACGTCGCGGGCGCAGGTGCGCCTGGTGCTGGCGGAGATCGCGACCGTCCTGCGCAAGTGGCTGGTGACGCAGATGATCGCGATGGTGGTGATCGGCACCGTCAGCATGATCGTGCTGCTCGTCCTCGGCGTGAAAGCACCGTTCGCCCTCGCCTTCATTGCGGGCTTGTTCGAGTTCATCCCCACCGTCGGACCGATCATGAGTGCGGTGCCGGCGATCCTCATGGCCTTCGTGGATTCGCCGGAGAAGGCGCTCGCCGTCCTGATCGCCTATTGGGGGATTCAGTTCCTCGAGAACAACCTGTTGATTCCGTATCTCATGCGCGGCGAGATGGACTTGCCGCCGGCGATCACGTTGGTGGCGCAGTCGCTGATGACGCTGGTGTTCGGCTTCATCGGGCTGATGGTGGCCGTGCCGCTGACGGCGGCGGTCCTGGTGCCGTTGCGGATGATGGCGGAACGGGAGAATGCCCGGGAGAAAGCGATGGTCCGGCACGACAAGGGGCAGCAGGATCTGGCGCACGCTGACGTGGACGTCGAGGTCGTGATGGCACGTGCGGACAGCGGCCCGCTGCCGGTGGCCAAGTGATCGCGAAACTCGCGGGTTATCAGGTGGGATTCGACGACACCGGGAGCGGCCCGCCGGTTGTTTTTCTGCACGGGTTTCCCCACGATCGGACGCTGTGGACCGCGCAACGCGTGTCGCTCGCTCCCCAGGTGCGCTGCATCGTGCCGGACCTGCGTGGTTTCGGCCATTCCAGCACGCACGGGCCGTTCTCGATGGACCAGTATGCCGACGATGTCGTGGCATTGCTCGACTGGCTCGGCATTGAATCGGCCGTGGTGTGCGGCCTCTCGATGGGCGGCTACGTCGCCATGGCGATGTGGCGGCGGCATCCCGATCGCATTCGCGCCCTCATATTCTCGGACACGAAGGCTGGTGCCGACGACGAGGTAACCCGGGGGAAGCGGGACGATCTGATCGCGCTGGTGCGCCGGGACGGCTCGCGGGCCATCGCCAACGCGCAATTGCAGGGGATGCTCGGGAAGCAGTCGCGGGAGCGTCCCGACGTGGTGAACACGATCCGGGCGATCATGGCCCGGCAGTCGGTGGCGGGGATCACGGGGGCGCTGCAGGCGCTCCGTGACCGGCCGGACTCACGGGAAACGCTCGGGACGATTACCGTTCCCACACTCGTGGTGGTGGGGGAAGACGACGTGCTGACGCCGATCAAGGAGGCGCGCGCAATCGCCGAAGCCCTGCCCGCTGCGGCGCGCGTCCGCATCGAGATCATTGCGGGGGCGGGACACCTGCCCTGTATCGAGCGCCCTGCGGCCACGACGCATGCGTTCTCCGACTTCCTCGCGACGCTCGCCGATTCGGTCTGACCGACTCATCGACGGCGCCTCTCACCATCGCTCTTTCCCGCCGTCGATGACTGCCACTGTCTCCGAAGCCGAACGGTCTCTTGCTGCCCGCATCGGGCAGGTGCTGTTCAAGAACCGCGGCTGGCTTCCCGTGCCGTTTCTGGCTGTGCCCCTGCTCGTGCCGGGGGTGCAGTCGCTGAAGACATGGATCGCCGGTCTGCTGCTCGTCCTTCTGGGAGAACTGGTGCGCACGGCCGGCGTTGCCGCCGCGGGGACGGTCACCCGCCGTCGGTCGCGCGACGTGCAGCGTCTCGTGACCTACGGGGCGTTCGCCTGGTGCCGCAACCCGCTCTACGTGGGCAACTTCCTCGCGTGGATCGGCTTCACGGTGGTATCGGGGGTGAACTGGTTCATTCCCGTGGCGATCGTGATCTTCGCGATCGAATACACGCTGATCGTGCGCTACGAAGAAGGGGTGCTGGAGTCGATCTTCGGCCGGGAGTATCTGGAGTACAAGGCGCGCACCCCGCGCTGGTTCGGTCGTCCCCCCGTTGGCAGCACGAAAGGACAGCACGACTGGGCCGAAGCCATCTGGAGCGAGCGCTCGACGGTGCTGCAGTACGTGGTGCTGTGCGGACTGTTCTGGCTCAAGAACCGCGGCTGGACGTTCTAGGGGGCACGCCCGAGCAACAGATGCACAAGTGGGCCGACCATACCTTGCCCCGCCAACCCTACGGTCGATCGGATCGGTTCGGTCTTTCACAGGGACACCGCACCACTCACCGTCCGGTTCCACCGGAATGCCGCCAACCTCAGATTCGGGGGTACGGTGGCCTATCTCCCGGACCCACTGGTTTCCTTCAGGCGTCCATCCCTTCCTGCATCTGCCGATGCGCGGCATGCCATCGGTCGGCCATGTCCGCATCCCGGTAGTCCCGGAAACAGGGCGTGCCCAGCGTATAGTGGACGATCCGGGCGCCGTCGTTGGGCTCGTACTCCGTGGCAAGCCAGTTCCACTCGAGCGGTAAGGCACCGACCTGGGCGTCCTCGAGCCACATGAACCGGTGCAGGAACGCGCCATTCTTCGACGCCACGAACTCCGGCGTGAGTAGGCGATTGGCCGGGTGCGCGCAATTCCAGAGGATGAGGCTCGACCAGTTCTTGCGGGGATAGTTCTCGTTCTTCGCCCCGAGGTACTTGGTGGTGACCTTGGTCTGGTAGTCGTGCTGGGCCACCAGGACCGCCTTCTCCGGATCCCGCAGGCGCCACAGCTCGGCGATGTCGGCCTCGCAGACCATGTCGCCGTCGGCGAAGATCGCCCATCCTCGGAACCCCATGAGCTGTGGCGTCAGGAACCGGCGATAGGTGAAGGCATTGCTGCCGTCGTCCTGCGTTTCGACATAACCGGCGACGCCCTGCGGAGTGAGCGGCAGGAAGCGCACCGGCAGACTCGCCCGCTCCAGCACGCTCTGGCAGAAGACATGGTAGGCGATCGCCTCCCTGCGATCATATCCCACGACGAGATCGATGGTGTCCATAAGGCATTGGGTATCAGGTGAGGTGCAATGTCACACGACCTTCGCGGACATACTCAGCGATCAGTCGTCGCTCTGCCGCCCAATGGTGCCCCGACCATCCCTGAAAGCGAAAG
This sequence comes from Gemmatimonadota bacterium, assembly GCA_947457715.1. Next base: position 1,534 of record CANGXK010000210.1, on the reverse strand, counting down.
CCCAGCAGGTGCACCTCATGTTCACGGAACTCCGGGGCGGACAGCACATGCGCGATGGCGAACATTCCGGTACTCGGACTCCAGGCCGTCTCGGCAATCTGGTATCGGTGCCGAACCTGCTGCAACGTGCTGATGACCGTCTCGTTGAACGCAGCCGTGAAGTGCACGATGGTCCGCGCTGCCAGTGCGTTGGCCGCAATGATGGCGGCGGAAAAATCCGCATGCTCGCCGGGGGAGATCGCCCCGCCGACGCGCGCCGCATGGAGGTCATGCACCAGCTGATTACGGGGGAACCAAAACTCGCTGGCGTCCCTGCAGCATGGGAACCGCCGGAAGAGTGCGCCATCGACGTACTCGCGGGCCGGAGAACCGAGGTTGTTGACACAGAGAACAGTGGTCCGGGTGCCACTCCTCGGCCCGGCGCCCTTGCAGTCATTGAGGCGAACCACGACATCGGCCAGATCCACCAATGCACTGCAGTCGTAGTGCAATGGCGCATTCCCCATGACCACCAGACGCCGCCGGTCTGGGGTGCGGAGGGCGTGCGCCAGGGTTTGGTAATAGGCGGGATAGCCAAGAAGCCCACGGCAGTGGCTCAGCAGGGAGCGCATTGGTCTCTTGAAGCTATGAGCGAATCGCCAAAACATGCCACGTCGCGGCCCGCTTGGCATCTCCCACGAAGGCGCCCTAGCGCGTGGGGCGTCCCGGCGGCGTCGGGCCGGCGAAGACGTCCTTGTTCTTGCCGATGAAGCTCTTGAGCTGCACGGGCACATCTTCCTCGGGGAAGATCGCGGTAACGGGGCACTCCGGCTCACACGCGCCGCAGTCGATGCACTCGTCAGGGTGGATGTAGAGCTGGTCTGCGCCCTCGTAGATGCAATCCACGGGGCAGACGTCCACACACGACTTATCCTTGACGGAAATGCAGGCTTCAGTAATGACGTAGGGCATGAGCGAAGTCTCGGGTCCGACGCGACCAGGAATGGCGGCGATTGAGAAGGGAAGATACTCGACCGCGCACGCGCGACAAGCGGAACGGCTGCGGGAACTTATCCGCGCCAAGGCGGCAATTCACCGCGCTTGAGGTCGGGATTCTCGCGATACAGCGTGAACGTACGGCCGATGACCTGAATGACCTCGGCACGCGTACGTTCGGCGGCGTCGCGGGCCGCCTCCTTGGCCGTCAGTTCCCCGGCCTTGGCCACCTGCACCTTCACCAATTCATGCGTGCGCAGCACGTCAGTGAGACTGGCGAGCAGCGCCGGCGTGAGCCCCGCGTGACCGATATGCACCTGCACGCTCAGGTGGTGTGCTTCCGCGCGCAACGCCGCACGGTCCTTGCCCTTCATGCTCATGAATCCCTCGGGCGCCTGCGAGCCGACGTCATGGACGCAGGGCATCGAGCGCAAAGAACGAAAACGGGTTGATGGCAGGACCGTCCCACCATGCACGCCCCACGGCGCGCTTCATCACCTGAAAATGGAGATGCGGCGTGCCTGGTGGTGCGTTGCCCGTGGTTCCAACGTAGCCGATT
>CANGXK010000209.1 GCA_947457715.1 Gemmatimonadota bacterium | reverse complement strand
GTCGCCGCCGAACGCCGTATCGCGACCGCGCCAGTCGGTAAAGCGGCCGCCCGCTTCGGTGATCAGCGGAAACATCGCGGCTGCGTCCCACGGATTGACGATGTCGTCGATCATGGCTTCGGCGCGGCCCGTGGCGACCAGCAGGTAGCCGTAACAGTCGCCCCAGGTGCGCGCCACCGCGGCTTCCGACGACAACGCGTGCCACTTCGCACGCCGGTGCGGACGCTCGAGGAACCGGTCGTCGGTGATCAATGTCGTGGCGTCGCGCAACTGCGCCACGCGCGAGACCGAGGCGCGCGATCCGTTCCACCAGCAGCCTTCACCGAGCGCGGCGGCCACGGTTTCCTGCACGGCGGGATAACAGGCCGCACCGGCGATCACGGTGTCGCCCTCGCAGCAGGCCACGAGCGTGCCCCACAGCGGCACGCCACGGACGAACGCCTTCGTGCCGTCGATGGGATCGAGAATCCAGCGCCGAGGCGCATCGCCGCGCTCGTCGTCGAGTTCCTCGCCGAATACGCCATCGTGTGGAAAGCGCTCGGCCAGCCACGCCCGTGCCGCGCGTTCTGCCTCGCGATCGGCGATCGTGACCGGTGAGCCGTCGCCTTTGATCTCCACGCTCACGTCGGTGCGATACCACTGCATCGCGATGGCCGCCGCGTACTGCGCCACTTCTGCCGCCGCTTGCAGCAGCACCGCCGGGCTCTCGCGGCGCGACGACAAAGACGAATGCAACTGCGTCATGCGGCTACGCTCGCGGTCGTCACGCGCACGGGCAGTCCTGCCTCGCGCATGACCTGCTTGAGCGCCTGTACCGTGGTGACCCCATCATGCAGGATGCCCGCCACCAGCACCGCATCGGCGTGGCCCTGCACGATCCCATCGACCAGGTGCTGCGCAATGCCCGCGCCGCCGGAGGCGATCACCGGCACGTGCACGGCATCGGCCACGGCGCGCGTGATGGCGAGGTCGTATCCGGTGCGCGCACCGTCGCGGTCGATCGAGGTGAGCAGAATCTCCCCGGCGCCACGCGCCACGCACTCCTGCGCCCACGCCACGGCCTCAAGCGGTGTTTCTTCACGCCCGCCCTTCACCCACACCTTGTACACGCCGTTGGCGTCGCGCTTGGCATCGATGCTGGCCACCACGCACTGGGCGCCGAACCGGTCGGCGGCTTCGGTGAGCAACTCCGGTCGCGTCACGATGGCCGAGTTCATCGACACCTTGTCGGCACCGGCGCGCAGCGCGCGCGCCACGTCATCCGACGTGCGCACGCCGCCGCCGATGGTGAGCGGAATGAACAGCCGTTCGGCGGTGCGACGCGCCACGTCCAGCAGCGTGGCGCGCTCCTCGGCACTGGCCGAGATATCGAGGAAGGTGATTTCGTCGGCGCCTTCGCGTTCGTACTGCTCTGATAGCGCCACCGGATCGCCCACATCGCGGAGCCCTTCGAACTGCACACCCTTCACCACCCGTGCGCCCTTCACATCCAGGCACACGATGACCCGTCGCGTCAGCATGCGATCACGAGTCCGTGATTTCGAGACGCACACTGCCCTTCGTGCTGAATACGGCACCTGTTTCCACCAGTGCCTCGCGCAGCGCAAAGCCCAGCCCCTTGATGGCCGCCTCGATGATGTGGTGCTTGTCGAAGCCGCGGATCACGCGCACGTGCAGCGTGGCCTTGGCGTTGTCGGCAAACGACCGCAGGAAGTGCTCGTACAGATTCGACGGCAGCTTGCCCTCGTAGTACGGCCGGCCGCCGATGTCGAGCACCACCTGCACCAGCGCGTCGTCCATCGGCACCGTGCGCTCGCCATAGCGCGCGCAGCCGGCCGGTGCGAAGGCCGCGACCGCCTGACCGAGCGTGATGGCCACGTCTTCGATGAGGTGGTGGCGCATATCGCCGGTGGCCTGCACGCTCAGGTCCACGCCCGCGTAGCGCGCAAACGCCACCAGCATGTGGTCGAGGAAGCCGTCGCCGGTGGATACGGTGGCCACACCCGTGCCGGCGGTGATGGCCAGACGGATCTGGGTTTCCTTCGATTCGCGAACCACGACGGTCATGCGCCGAACTCCTCTGCGAGACGACGCGCATCGAGCGCGCCCGTGTAAAGCGCCATCCCGAGCACCGCACCCGACAGGCCACGGTGTTCGAGCGCACGCATATCATCCAGCGACGTTACGCCACCCGAGGCGAACACCGGCCACTGACTCGCCTCGGCCACATCTTCCATGAGGGGAAGATCGGTGCCCGCCATCTTGCCCTCGAGATGCACGGCCGTGACCAGCACACCGGCCAGCGGCAGCTGGGCGAGCTCGGACACGAAATCGAGTACGTCGATCTGCGACGTCTCAGCCCAGCCACGCGTGACCACTTTCCGCTCGCGCACGTCGGCCGCGATGATGAGGCGGCCGGGAAACTTCTCCGCCATCTCACGGCGCCAGTCCTCATCCTCGATGGCCCGCGTGCCGATCACCACCCACGACGCACCCTCGTCGAGCAGGCGTTCGATCCGCGATTCGTCGCGCACGCCGCCACCGACCTGGATCGGCACCGTGGCGTCGCGCAGAATCTCGCGAATCACCTCGTGATTGTGCCCTCGCCCGGTTGCCGCGTCGAGATCGACCACGTGCAAGCGGGTGAAACCGATGCGCACCCACTCGGCGGCCACGGCCGCCGGGTCATCGAGGCGCACACGCTCGTCGTCGTAGTCTCCACCAACCAGCTGGACACACTTGCCACCACGCAGATCCACCGCGGGTACAGCGATCATGACGCACTCCTGAGGGAAGCGGCGAACTGCAGGAACTCACGCACGAAGGCCACGCCGGGGGCACTCGACTTTTCCGGATGGAACTGCGTGCCGATGATGTTGCCGCGTCGAACCGACGCGGGGAAGCGGTCGCCGTCATGTTCGCTCCACGCGCTCACGAACGGCAGATGCCCTGCGGTGGGACGACAGACGAAGCTGTTGGCGTAGTACGCCACGTCGAGTCCCGACGCCGCGAGCAGTGGGTCGGAAATGTCTTCAAGACGGTTCCAGCCGATCTGGGGAATCTGGGTGGCGTGCAGTTTGGTGACCTGTCCTTCCACCACGCCCAGTCCCCGACCCGGACCTTCGTCGCTGCCATCGAACAGCAGTTGCATGCCAAGACAGATCCCGAGCGCCGGTAATCCGGCCAACAGCGCCTCGGCCATCACCTCACGACCGGGCGCGAGCCGTTCGGCCGCCGGGGCGAAGGCACCGACGCCGGGCAGGATCAACGCGTCGGTGTCGCGCACGGCGAGTACCGGATCGGTTTCCACATGCACGACGGCGCCGCCCGTTTCGATGGCCTTCACGAGCGAGTGCAGATTGCCGGCGCCGTAATCGAACACCGTGACCCGCAGTGCGGCGGTCATGACGTGCTCCGTCATGACGCGCTCCGTGCGGCCAGCACGTCGTCAAACGCCGTCAGAAAACGTTCGAGCAGCGGCCACGGTCCGACGCTGATGCGCAACGTGTCACCGATGTGGGGTAGCCCCGGAAAGGGTCGCACCGCCACGCCGCGCTCACGCAGGGCGAGCCCCACGTTCACGCAGTCGGCCACCGGTACACAGACGAAATTGGCATGTGACTCCAGCGGGGCGAATCCACGCGCGCGCAGTTCGCTTGCCAGACGCTCGCGCAGCGTGACAGCCAGCGCGATGTGCTCGTTCACCCACGGCATGTCGTGCTGCAACGCCGCGAGTGCCGTCTGTTCGGCCATCGCGTTCAACTTGTACGGTCCGCGCGACTTCTCCACTTCCATGACCAGCGACGGCTGTCCGATGGCGTAGCCGATGCGCAGCCCCGCCAGTCCGAATGCCTTCGACATCGTGCGGATCACCAGCAGCCGGTCGTACTGCTTGACCAGATCGACCGATGACACGCCCGCGAACTCGGCGTACGCCTCATCGAGGAACACCACGCCCGGCGCGTCGCGCAGCACGCGCTCGATGGTGTCGCGCGCCAGCAGCGCACCGGTGGGATTGTTCGGCGAGCAGAGGTACAGGAGCTTCGGGCGCGTGGCGAGCAGCGCATCGATATCGGGCTGATGCGACGGCAGCTCCACGCACCCCGCGTACGCGAGCGCATTCATCCGCGCGAAGATCGGAATCATCGCGAACGACGGCTCCGGGCCGGCCACCAGATCGCCCGGCTCGCCGAACGCACGCATGGCGCTGTCGAGAATATCATCGGAGCCACAGCCGGTCACGATCATGTCGGGCGTCACGCCCACGAACCCGGCAAGCGCCTGCTTGAGCTCCGCCGCATACAGCGTGGGATAGCGCGTGATGCGCGACACCGGCAACTCGCGCCAGGTGCGCTCGGCCACCGGCGGCATGCCCCACAGATTCGTGTTGTCGGTGAGATCGAGATCCACCGGCGCGCGTTTCGGATCGTACAGCGGCACGGCGTCGTATGCCGCGCGCGCCACGGTCAATCGTTGGGTGTTGTCGCTCATGCGTTCCGTCCTGCGCTGACGCTCCCTGCGCTGTTGCTCCAGGCCCGCGCGGCCGCGGCGTGCGCCGGCAATCCTTCTGCATCGGCGAACGCGCCGACGTCGTGCGCGAGGCTGGCGGCAGCCGCCGGCGACACTTCCTGCCACGTGGTCCACCGCACGAAGTCGAGCGTGGACAAACCCGAGTAGCTGCGCCCGGCACCGGCCGTGGGCAGCACATGGTTGGCGCCGGTCATGTAGTCTCCGAAGGCCACCGAACTCGCCTCGCCCACGAAGATCGTGCCGGCGCTGCGCAGCGCGGCCAGCGTGGACGCCCGGATCGGCTCGGCCACCACGAGCAGCAGGTGTTCCGCTGCCCATTCATTGGCGAACGCCACGCCGTCGGCGATGGAGCCCACCGACACGATCGCCCCACGCGCGGCGAGCGACTCGCGCACGATCGGCGCCCGCGGTGCCTGCGCGATCTGAGCGAGGGTTTCGACTTCGAGCGCGTCGGAGAGCGCCGAGACCTGTTCCGGCGTGCCCACCAGAACCGCGATCACCGCGGCGTCGGGGTCGTGTTCGGCTTGTGCCATCAGCTCGCGGGCAAGCGCGGTCGGGTTGGCGGTGTGGTCGGCCAGGATCAGTAGTTCGCTCGGGCCCGCCGGCGAATCGATCGCCACATCGGCCACCAACTGCAGCTTGGCTTC
>CANGXK010000208.1 GCA_947457715.1 Gemmatimonadota bacterium | reverse complement strand
TTGGCTCGGCGAACTCGTTGCTCGGCAAGGGCAGCGGCAACAACACGCTCAACGCCGAAGTCGCGGTGAACGAGTCGACGGACTTCACGACGCAGTATGCGATCGGCCTCGAGTACGGCTATCGCAACATCCTGTTCGTGCGCGGCGGCAAGCGCCTGTACAACGACGATCGTGACCGTGGCACAGACACGCCGGTCGGCCTGGCGGGCGGGTTCGGTCTGCGTCTTCCGGCCAAGGGGCGCAACGTCCGCTTCGACTACTCCTTCGAGTCGGCGGGCGCGCTCCAGAACATTCAGATCTTCTCGTTCGAGGTGGGTCGATGAACCGCGCTGCAGGTTTTCTCGCCGCTTTGGCGCTGACCGCAGCGAGCGTCGGCGCGCAGGTCGCGCCGAAGCAGTTCACGGTCACCACGCGGCTTGGCGTCCTTCAGGCCGAGCGGGCCGCCAGTCTCGATCCGGCGGCACTCATCGGTCTCGACGCGGAATACGCGCTGTCGAAGTACTTCGGCATCGGCACGACCGTCGACGTCTCGCGTGGCAACACCACCAAGCAGGACTTCCTCACGCGTCTGCGCTTTGGTCAGGCCGCTGTGGCGGGTGGGGATTCGGTGCGCTATCAGTACGTCGGCCAGCCGGTGAACACCGTGAACCTCGGACTCGCGGCCACGCTACGGTACCCGGGCAAGAAGGTGGCGCCGTTCGTGATGGCCGGTGCCGGCACGTACGTCATGATTCTCGACGCGCAGGTCAACGGCAAGGAGACGCGCAACAACGACGTGTCCTACACCGGTGGCGCCGGATTCTGGATCAAGCTCAGTGAGCAAGCCGGCCTCCAGTTCGACGTGCGCGCGGTACAGTACCAGGGCTACGATCGTAACTTCCTGAATCCGGCGCGCGACCGGAGCGAACTCATTCAACCGTTCCCGGAAGACTTCCCGACGCCTCCTGCGGCGAAGACGACTGCGCTGAACACCATGTTCACGCTGGGCTTCCGGTACGTCCCCGGCGGCATTGGCGGGGGTAAATAATCGATGCGTAGCATGCGTCTTTTCCTTCTGGCCGCCGGCGTCACCGCCGTTGCCGTGTCCACGGCCTGTGGCAACGAACGGTCGATCACGACCGAACCCGTGGGTGCGCTCGGCTTCGGTACGAATTTCCTTCGTACCTCCACGAACCTTCCGCGCGGCACGGTCACCTATCCCGTTGGCATCGTGGCCTCGGCCACGCCGGCCACCGACTCGGTGATCATCACGCTCGCTGGTCTCGACACGCTCACCACCGGCAACTACACCGTGTGGTTCGCCAACGACTCGGCCACCAAGTTCGTGCGCGCCGGTGCCGTGAACCTGGTGGCCACGCGTCGCGATTCGTCGCTCAATGCAGCGGGCGACCCGGTGTTCACGAACACCGCGTTCCCGGTGACGGCAGCGGCCAGCTTCCGCAACGGCGGAGCGAACATTTCGCTCCGCATCGCGGCCTCGCGAGCGTCGGCCACGCCGGCGATGGCGGCCACGGACTCGCTCACGGTCGTGATCGTCAGCATCGAGGCGGGGGCGGCTGGTGCTGCGCCCGGTGAGGTGCGTCCGCTGTGGGCGCGTCGCAGCCAAGCCAATGCGAGCCGAGTCGCCAGTTTGCGTTTCGGGACGTTCGGCCGTGGCATTCCGGTGCAGCCCGGCAACCCGGGGGCCAATCAGGAGTTCGTGGTCGCCACGAACGGTGCGATGACCATCGTGCCGCGCGGTCGCGTGGAAGTACGTGGCGACATCATGATCCTGAACGACTCGAACTACTTCCGTCCGCCCGTTGGCTATTACTACAACGCGTACGGCATCAAGCTCGACACCACCGGCAAGTTCAACGACACCACGTATCTGGGGCGTCGCACCGCGCCGTATCCCGATCGTGGGATCTCGCTGTATGAGGCCGACAAGACCAACCCGGCGCCGAGCGTCGTGTTCGACAGCCCGCGCGTGATCTTCGCGATGGCGTCGCGTCTCTCGGCCGACACGATCCCCGACGCGAAGGGTTCGCCGGCGTGGAAGAACTACGGGTTCGTGCGCGTGAATCTGCAGCCGAAGACGGGCATCGAAGGGCGCATGGGATCGGCGACGATCCTCGAAGCCACCTTGCCGCCGTCGGTCCGCGGCCGCTGAGACTCGAGCCGTTCCGCGTCAGTTCGACCACAATGCGCGCCCGGCGAACACCGCCGGGCGCGCTTTGCGTATCCGTTCGTCGGCGGTCGGACGAGACAACCGGGCCGCGGATCGGCGCGGAGATGCCGCGGATAAGCGGGGCAGGATCCCGTCGCGGTATGCTACCCCAACGCCCTCAATCGTTTTGTGGTTCATCCGCCGAGTGGACCAAAGCCGAGTCTGCGTGGTAGAAGGCGCAGAAAGACTTTGTGGCGCCCGACACTGTGCCGGCGTCGCAATGCGCTGATTTCCTTCGCTGACATTCCTGTACTCTGGAGCCTGTTCGATGACGACGTTGCGTACGACTGTGGCCTTCACGCTTGGCGCCCTCGTGGCGGCCTGCACCGTGACCGAACGCGCTGACGCGCAGGCGTCCAGTTATCCCTCGATGCAGGTGCCCACGGCCTCGACGCGTGACTACACCGCGGCAGTCGCGGGCGGTTCGGGCACGACGGCATTGTTTCAGTGGCGCGAAGCGTGGCAGCCACGCCGTCACTGGCAGCTCGACGCCGGGCTGGTGGATCGGAAGGGCAGTGACAACCTGTCGCTGTTCGTGGGCGGCGGCATCGGTCAGGAGATTGCGCGGGCCCGTGGTGATCAACCGCTCGACCTGCTGTTCACGGCCGGTGCCGGCGCGGCATTCGGAGGCGGCTCGACCCTCGTGCGCATCCCGGTCGGCGTGAGCATTGGGCACACCTTCGCTCTCGAGCAGGGCTTGGCGCTCACCCCGTACGTGCATCCCCGCGCGTCGCTCGACCTTGCCAATGGCGGTGGTCGCAACGGAGGCAGCCAGTCGGAGGTCAGCCTCAATTTTGATCTGGGCGTCAATCTGCAGGTGAACGCGCAGTTTGCCGTGCGCGCGGCGGCGGCCTTCACCGGATCGGAGTTCGGCGGCGCGCAGGACACGTTCGCCGTCGGGTTCAATTGGACGCCGGCTCCCTTGGTGCGTCGCTGATGCTTATGGCGTAGGGCGAGATGAAAAGCAACAGCGCCCGATCGAACCTCTTCGATCGGGCGCTGTTTGCTGTGTGCCTCCGCAGGTCGTCCCGGTAGTCCGTGGCGCCGCATTGCCGATATGTGACGCAAGCGCTACTATTTTGGTTCTCAGTCTGGGGACCAATGGGCTGCGGTGGTGATGTCCCCGTCACACGCGCTTCGTCCCCGAAGCAGTGATGCAATCACAGTGAGTTGCGAGCTATCCCGGGGTTTTCGTCCCAGTCGCGCGCCAGGCGGCGCTGCACGGAGCGGAGCCCGGGTTTTCGGTTGGTGTCCCCCGGCGCGTATGCGACCCGCACCCGCGACCGGTGCAGTACCTCGATCGGCTGTCCTCTGCGGAGGCGGGTGGTCGGGTTGGTAGGCCAGCGGGATCTCCACTCCCGCCGGTGAGGTTTCTCTCCCCCGTTTCCGGCTTCAGATGCGCCGAGGGCTGAGCATGTCGAGATTTATGCGGTGGCTGTCGCAGGTCCCCATCGCCGTTGCTTTGTTGCTGATGCCCGTTGTGGCGCAGGCACAGGGTCCGGCCGTCATCACTGGAACCGTGAAGAGCGAGTTCGGTGATCCCCTTGAAAACGCCAACGTCTACATCGTTGAACTCGCCATTTCGGTGGGTACCAACGCGGCGGGTCGTTACACCATGACGATCCCCTCGGATCGTCTCCGTGGTCAAGCGCTGCAGTTGCGCGCCCGCTCCATCGGCTACAAGGCCGATGCGAAGCCGATCACGTTGCGTGCCGGCAACCAGACGTTCGACTTCTCCCTGGCGAAGGACATCAATCGCCTGCAGGAAGTCGTCACCACCGGCGTGACTGCGGGCACGGAGCAGAAGAAGCTCGCGTTCTCGGACGCGCAGGTCAGCGACAAGGACATGCCCGTCCCGGGCTCGAACCCGTTGTCGCAGCTGCAGGGTAAGGTCGCCGGCGCCAACATCGTGTCGGCCTCGGGTCGTCCGGGCACCGCGCCCGCAATCATCCTCCGTGGCCCCCAGTCGATCAACGCGACGGGCCGTGGACAGGACCCGCTGTACATCATCGACGGTGTCGTCTCGCAGGGTGGCCTGCAGGACATCAATCCGCAGGACATCGAGAACATCGAAGTCGTGAAGGGTGCGGCCGCCTCGTCGCTGTACGGCTCGCGCGCCGGTAACGGCGTCATTCAGATCACGACGCGCTCGGGCAAGAACCAGAGCGAAGGTGTGAAGTTCCGCGCCAACGTCGAATACGGCGTGTCGGACATCGAAAACGAGTACCAGTACCCGACCACGCACTTCATGCTGATGGACGAGACGGCGTCGCGCTTCTGCGTGACGGTGTCGGGTGCGGCCGATTGCTCACGCACGGTCGACATCTATCAGGAAGCGTATCGCATCAACAACGACGGCGGAGACTTCTCGCTGCCGCCGGTGACGTTCGCGAATGACGGCGGCATCTCCCGGAACCCGGGTGCCGTGCTCAATCGTGCGCTGTTCCAGGTGAACCAGTTCCCCAAGACCTACGACCCCATTCAGCAGTTCGTCACGAACGGTCAGGTGGTCAACTCGACGCTCGATGCGACGGGTCGCGTGGGTCGCACGAACTTCTTCGCGTCGGTGAATCAGCTGCGTCAGGAAGGCTCGGTGAAGCTGCTCCCGGGCTACACGCGGAACTCGATGCGTCTGAACGTGGACCAGCAGTTGGGTGGCAACATCAACTTCTCGGTTCGCTCCAGCTACTCCAGCGCCAACGACTACAACAACGGCGCCGGCTGGTTCGGCCTCACGCGTCAGCCCGCCAATGCGCAGTTGTTCGCGGAAGACGGCAAGGGTCGCCTGTACATCCGCTCGGTCGCCCAGAATCAGGGTGCACAGAACGTGAACCCGGCGTACAACGCCCAGAACTTCACGCCGCTCAACCGCATCGATCGCTTCGTGGGCAATGCCACGGCGCGGTGGACGCCGCTCAGCTGGCTCGACGGCGAATTCAACTTCGGCTACGACGCGCGGAACAACTTCC
>CANGXK010000207.1 GCA_947457715.1 Gemmatimonadota bacterium | reverse complement strand
GGCCGTGGTGCGCGCGCAGCGCGGCCGCGGGGCTCGCCCCCTCGTAGATGTAGTCGCCGAGGTGGACGGCCAGATCGATCTCTTCCTGCGCGAAGTGCGCGTACGCGGTGAAGAGCCCCTGATCCCAGCGCTGGCATGAGGCGAAGGCGAAGGCCAGCGGGGTCTTCGCCCCCGCAGCCGGCGCGGTGCGGAACCGGCCCACGTCGCTCACCGCCTCGCCGGCCATGAAGCGGTAGAAGTACCACCGGTCGGGCAGCAGACCGTCCACGTCGACGTGCACGCTGAACGCGAGCTCGGGAGCCGCGGTGGCGCGTCCCTTTTGCACGATCCTGGTGAACTGCGCGTCGTCGGCCACTTCCCAGCTCACGACGGCGCGGAGCCCCTCCATGCCGCCGTCCGGCTCGAACGGGCGCGGGGCCAGCCGCGTCCAGAGGACGCCGCCGGTGGGGGTGGGGTCGCCTGAGGCCACGCCGAGCCGGAAGGGATCGTCGGCGAAGCGGGGGCGGGTGGTGACACGCCAGACGTTGGGGACGACGGCGGCGAGCGCGGCGTAGCGCGAGAGGTCGGTTAGGAAGAGTCGGCGGTCCATGTCTATACGCTACGGCGGAACGACGGCGGCGGCTACCGGTCGCTGTCACGAATGGGTCATGGCCTGTATCGGGAAGGACGGGACGCAAGTTGCTGCAACCCGAACGGACGGTCAGTGCGTTGTCTCAGTATGACGATCTCGCCTTTGCATCTGAATACGCTGCCTCGCGGCCTCACGTACGCCCGCGCCCGACTCTATCTCGGTATCACCGGCGTGGGGAGCGCCGCCTTGCTTGCCGCCGCCTTGTTGTATTTCCGGATCCCGTCGCAGGGGCTCTCGCTGTCGAGCGCGCAGCCGGCACCGGCGGCGCTGTTTCGCGTGGGGCTCATGTTCGCCTTCGCGCACGTAGCGTTCCTGATGTTCGACCTGATCGGCGGCGCGTGGCTGGTGCGACGTCGGGAGTGGGCGTCCACCTGGCTGGCGCGCTGGGTGCGTGGCGTCGCGGTGCAGTGGGCGGTGTGGATGCTGGCCGCGACGGCGCTCATGTTCGCGGCGCGGGCCGGTGGCCATCCGGCCGCGATCGTGGTGTTCGTCATGGTGCAACTGCTGCTGGCGTTCGCACGGGGCCGGATGGCCCGTGTGATCGCGCCAATGCCGATCGTCCCCACGCCGGAGCGCATCGCGCGGGCGGCCGCCCAGGCCGGACTCGATACGTCGCGCGTGCAGGTGATCGAGAGCGCCGATGAAAGCTTTGTGGGCGGCTGGTCCTCACTCACGGCGCGCCCGCTCGTGGTGCCGGCGCGCTGGGCGCTGCTGCCGGAAGCGGCGCTCGCCGCCATGTTGCTGCGTCGTCGCCTGGCCGGCGCCAGCGGCGCCCACACGCGCGGTGTAATCGGCGCGATCGGGTGGAACACGCTGGGCTTCGTGGTCTCGCTGTCGATCACGGGCGTCACGCCGGCTTCGGCGGCCGGCGTGATCACGCTCGCCGCCGCGATGACGCTGTGGGCGTTTCTCGGGGTCCTGCTGCTCCCCACGCCGTCGCGCGCGGCGGTGTTCGCCCTCGATGCCGCTGCCACCGCGTCGGTGGGGGCGGGGGCTATGCGCTCAGGGATCGAACTGCTCGACACATGGCAGGACGACGAGCCGGTGCGCAGCGCCGGCGTTGAGACCGTATTTCATCCCGTGCCCGGACGTCGCGCGCGGATTGCCCGCTTGGTGGGCAAGGCGGATGCTGTGAAGCCGTGGCACGCGCATCATTTGGCCCGCCATGCGCTCTGGTTGAGCTGGGGCGCCTTCACGCCCCTGTCGCGCGCGGTGCACTGCAACGTGGGCCGACCGGCGCTCTGGGCGATGCTGCCGGGGGACTGACCCTCTCGAGCGACGACCATCGAGGAACAGATCACGCAGAGAGGCGGAGGGCGCAGAGGGCGCAGAGAACCAAATATCATTCAAATTATGCGAGCGGATTCCCGTGCCCTCTGCGCTTCTCTGCGTGCTCTGCGCCTCCGCGTGATCTGTTCAGGGAGCTGCTGAAGGCAACCGCCGGTGGCCGCCCGCGCCCCGTCGGTGCATGCTTGTCGGCATGTCCACCGATGCCGTTACGAAACCGCTGAAAGACCGCGGTCCCGCCGTCCCGTTTCCGCCGCCGCTGCTGTTCATAGGCGGCATCGTGATCGGCGTGCTGCTCGACCGCGTGTTGCCACTGCCCGCCATCATTCCTGATGCACGCTGGGTCGTGGTCACGGGCCTCGCACTCGCCACCCTCGGACTCGGCTTCGGGCTGGCCGGCATTCTGACGTTCCGAAAGTTCCGCACGGCAGTGCTCCCCCATCATCCCGCCTCGGTGCTGGTCGACACCGGCATCTACGCCGTCACGCGCAATCCCATGTACACCGGCCTCACCGTCGCCTATCTGGGCGGCGTGTTGCTGACCGGCGTGCTGTGGGTGCTGATCCTGCTGCCGATCGTGCTCACGTTGTTGGTCACGCAGGTGATCCGCCGCGAGGAGCGCTACCTCCGCACGCGATTCCCCGAGGCGTACGCCGCCTATTGCACGAGGGTGTCACGATGGTACTGATGCGCGTGGGCCTCATGGCCTCCGCCGTATTCGCGGCGCTCGTGGGCGCACCGTCGGCTAGCCGTGCGCAGCCGGTGCCGGTTGTCACGCCACGCGCCGGGATGGTGATCACACAGTCAGTGAAGGTGCGCCCCGGTGTGTACCGACTTCGCGCACCGGTGTCGCTCGACTCCGCGCTGCTCACGGTTCGCGGCCACGACATCACCGTCGACCTGCGTGGCGTCACGTTTATCGGGTCACCCATCGACAGCGCCCCCGATGCAGCGCAGGGTACGGCCGTTCGCATTGAGGGCGGAAGTCGCGTGCGCGTGCGCGGCCTCACTGCGCGCGGCTATCGCGTGGGGATTCTGGCGCGCGGCACCCGCGCCCTCACGCTCGACAGCAACGACCTCAGTCACAGCTGGAAGCCACGCCTGTTCAGCCTCGTGGAGCACGAAAGTCTGAATGACTGGCTGTCGTATCACAAGAACGAGCAGGATGAATGGCTGCGCTTCGGCGCCGGCATCTACCTGTCGCGCGTGACCGGCGGTGCGCTGCGCGGCAACACGGTGCGGCAGAGCATGAACGGCGTGCTGCTCACGCGCACCGATTCACTCGACATCCGCGACAACGACCTGTCGTACAATTCCGGGCTCGGCGTCGGGATGTACCGGTCGAGCTGGAACACCATCGTGCACAACCGCGCCGACTACAACGTACGCGGCTACTCCCACGGTTTCTTCGCCCGCGGCCAGGACTCGGCCGCGCTGCTCATGTTCGAGCAGTGCACGCATAATGTCGTGGCCTACAACTCCATGACGCACAGCGGTGACGGCCTGTTCCTCTGGGCCGGCCAGGAAACGATGGATACGGGTAAGGGCGGGTCGAACGACAACGTGTTTCTCGTGAACGACTTCAGCTTCGCGCCCACCAATGGGATGGAAGCCACCTTCAGTCGCAATCAGTTCATCGGCAATCGCGTGGAAGGGAACACGCACGGGTTATGGGGTGGCTACAGCTACGAGTCGGCCATCATCGGCAACTGCTTCGTGAACAATCGCATCGGCATCGCGATCGAACACGGTCAGCAGAACACCATCGGCGCCAACCGGTTTATCGGCGACACACTTGGCATCCGATTGTGGGCCGATTCCATCGAGCCCGGCGACTGGGGGTACCCTAAGCATCGGGATACGCGCAGCCGGGCGTGGCGATTCGTGGACAATCGCTTCACGCGGGTGAAGGAACGCATGCGCATCGCGAATAGCAGCGACATCGACAGCGTGCGCAGCGTGGTCGACGACACGGCATCACCGGCGTGTGATCCCACGCGGCTCGTGCCCACCACCACCTGGTGGCGCACGCCCCCAATCGAGGACGCACCGCTGCGCTGGCCGGCGGCAGCGAATGCATTGCGCGATCGCAGCGGCATCGTGGTCGATGAGTGGGGGCCGTACGACTGGCGGTCGCCCAAGCTGTGGCCGCTCGACAGCACGCACGGTCCGTCGCTCCGGGTGCGCGTGCTCGGCCCCGCCGGCCGCTGGCGGGTGCTGTCGCGTCGCGGCGTGGCGGCGCTGTCGGCCACTTCGGGACGCACCGGCGATACCATCGTGATCACACCCGCCGAGCAACAGCGCGACGACTGGGAGGTCACGTTCGAGTATCGCGGTGCCGCCACCGTGTCGCCGCGCGGTGTGCGCACCGCGGCCGGTGTGCCGCAGCGGTTCCGCTACGAGCGGTTCGCGCCACGCACCACGTGGACGCAGCGCGTGTTCGCGTGGAGCGACAGCACCGATCCCGTAAAGCAGCCGGCGGCGTTTGCCGTACTGCTGGCCGGCACGCCGCTCACCACACGTACGGCGCCGCGCATGGACTGGTTCTGGTCGCGCTCACGCGACGCGCAGATCCCCACCCGTCGGATGGCGATGGAGGCCACGGCCACGCTCGATCTGCCGGCTGGGATGTATACGCTGCGCACCCTGAGCGACGACGCCGTGCGGGTGTGGGTGGACGACCGGTTGGTGATCGATCAGTGGACGCCGCATGAAACGATGCCGGGGTACGCACCGCTCAATGGTGGCCTGCATCGCGTGCGTGCGCAGTATGTGCAGGGCGACGGGTGGACCGAGTTCCGTCTTGATGTGCTGCGTGGTGCGGTGCGCCCGAGCGCCGGGTCGGCGGGGCCGCACTGATATCGAGGCTGGTCGCCATGCCGGCACGGAGCGGGTCGACGCGTTGCCGGATTGAGGCCGAGCGCCCACATTCCCGACTATGAACATCTCCTGGATCGATTGGGTCATCGCTGCCGCGTCCATTCTCATTTGCTTCGTCCCCGCGCTCTTCCTCGCGAAGCGCTCGGGGGCCAGCACCTCGGAGTTCTTTGCCTCCGGCCGCTCCGTGCCGTGGTGGCTGGCCGGTTTATCGATGGTGGCGACGACGTTCTCGTCGGATACGCCCAACTGGGTCACCGAGCAGGTGCGGCGCTACGGCGTGGCAGGCAACTGGCAGTGGTGGGCGTTCGTGCTCACCGGCGTGGCCACCGTGTTCTTCTTCGCGCGTCTGTGGCGTCGCTCGGGCGTGATGACGGACCTCGAGTTC
>CANGXK010000206.1 GCA_947457715.1 Gemmatimonadota bacterium | reverse complement strand
GAGTTCTTCTGCATTCCGCCCAATCGCGTCGTCGAACTCGGCACGCAAATCGAGTTCTGACCCGCGCGCGGAGATGGTACCCGCGCAGTGCAGCCGTCAATCTTTCGTCAAGTCTACGATAGCGCCCTGGCGACGGGTACCGCGACGTTGACCGGCAGTGACGCGAACGGCCGCTGGCAAAAGCCCGCGGCCGTTCTGCGGCATCAACCGATGGTCAACCGGTCAGTCACCAGCAACCGGCACGGGCTCTAAGCCGCCGCTGCGCACCGGCGCCGCCTTGGCCTTGCGGCGCTTGGCCTGCATCTGATCGAGCAGCGTGTACACCACCGGCGTGACGTACAGCGTAATCAGCTGCGAGAACGCGAGGCCGCCGACGACCGCGAGGCCCAGCGGCTGCCGCGACTCGGCGCCGGCGCCGAAGCCGATCGCGATAGGCAGCGTGCCCATGAGCGCGGCCAGCGTCGTCATCGTGATCGGCCGGAAGCGCACGCGCGCCGCCTCCACGATCGCGTCGCGCGCCGACATCTTGTGGTCACGCTCGGCCTCGATCGCGAAGTCGATCATCATGATCGCGTTCTTCTTCACGAGTCCGATCAGCATGATGATGCCGACGTACGAGTACACGCCGAGGTCCTTGCCGAAAATCCAGAGCGTGAGCAGCGCACCCAGCGCCGCGAACGGCAAGCCGGAGAGAATCGTGAGCGGGTGAATGAAGCTTTCGTAGAGAATGCCCAACACCACGTAGATCACGAAGATGGCGACGAACAGCAGCGCAAGCAGACCGCTCTGCGCCTGCGCAAATGCCTGCGTGTCACCCGACAGCACCGAAGTAACGTCGGGTGGCAGGACGGCGCGCGCTTCGCGCTGCACGGCATCGACGGCGGTCCCGAGTGCCACGTTGGGGCGCGTGGCGAAGCTGATCGACACGGCCGGCAGCTGTCCGTTGTGCTGAATGCTTTGGGGACCGACGCCCTTCGTGAACGTGGCCACCGAGCCCAGTTGCACGAGGTTGCCGGTGTTCGACCGCACGTACAGCTGGCTCAGTGACGCCGGATCCTTCTGGAACGCTTCCTTGAGTTCGAGAATGACCTGGTACTGGTTGGTCTGCGTATAGATGGTGGAGACCTGACGCGATCCGTAGGCGTTGTACAGCGCGTTCTCGATCTGCGAGGCGGTCAAACCCAGCGCCGACGCGCGTTCGCGGTCGATCTGGATGCCCACCTGCGGATTGCCGACTTGCAGGTCGCTCGAGATGTTTTCGAGCTCCGGCAAGTCCTTCATGCGCGCTTCGAGCGCACGCGCCGCCGTGTACAACTCGGCGATTTCCGGACCCTGCAGTGAGACCTGATAGGCGCTGTTGCCGCGGCGGCCACCGATGTTGATCGGCGGCGGATTGCGAAAGAACACCTGCACGCCCGGCACCTTGGACGTGGCACGCGTGAGTTCGCGCATGATCTCGTCGACGTGCGGGCGGTTCGGATCTTCGCTGAGCGTGAGTTGCAAGCGACCGCTGTTCGAGCCACCGCCGCCCGGGCCGCCACCGATCGAGGCGAGCGTGTACTTCACGTTCGGGCTCTTCTCGATAATGGCCGCCACTTCGCGGATCTTCACCTGCAGCGCTTCGAAGCCGATGCCTTCCGGTCCTTCGATCGAGCCGGACAATCGGCCCGTGTCTTCGGACGGCAGGAACCCCTTCGGGATGTACATGAACAGGGCGACGGTCGCGATCAGCGTGAACACACTGAAAATCATCGTGAGGCCGCGGCGATTCATCACCCAGCCCAGAGAGCGCACGTACGCGCCTTCCGTGGCCTGATAGATGCGCTCGACCGAGCGCCACTTGCCGTCGCTCGGCGCATGCCCTTCACCTTCGCGCAGGAAACGCGCGGCCAGCATCGGGGTGAGCGTGAGCGACACGAAGCCCGACACGAGAATGGCCACGCCGATCGTGACGGCGAACTCGCGGAACAGACGCCCGACGAGCCCCGGCATGAACAGCAGCGGAATGAACACGGCCACCAGCGACAGCGTCATCGAGAGAATCGTGAAGCTGATCTCCTTTGAGCCGTCGAGCGCCGCCTGCATGGGCTTCTTGCCCATCTCCAGGTGGCGCACGATGTTCTCGAGCATCACGATCGCGTCGTCGACCACGAAGCCGACCGCGAGCGTGAGGGCCATCAGCGACAGGTTGTCGAGGCTGTAGCCGAGCATCCACATGACCGTGCAGGTGCCGATGAGCGAGAACGGCAGGGCCAGCGACGGGATGATGGTGGCGCGCAGATTCCGGAGGAACAGGAAGATCACCATCACGACCAGACCGATCGTGAGAATGAGCGTGAACTTCACGTCGTCGACGCTATGTTCGATCGCGATCGAACGGTCGAAGATCGGCACGATGCTGACGCTGGGCGGCAGCTGCGGCTCGAGCTGTTTGAGCACGGCGTTGACGCCCTTGGCGACATCGACCGTGTTCACGCCGGGCTGACGGATGATCGCGAGCGCGGTGTTGGCGCGTCCGTTGATCTCACTCATGCCGCGCATGTTCTGCAAGCCATCGATCACGTTGCCGAGTTCGCCGAGGCGAATCGGCGCACCGTTGCGCATCGCGACCACGAGATTGCGGAATTCGGTGGCGTTGCGGAGTTGTCCGGAGGCCTGCAGCGTGAACGACTGGTTGGGACCCATCAGGACGCCGGCCGGGGAATTCGAATTCCCTTGGTTGATGGCGGCCTGCACTTCGTCGATACCGATGCCGCGCGCCGCCATGGCGCCGGGATCGAGCTGCACGCGTACGGCGTACTTGGACGAGCCGTACACCTGCACCTGCGCCACACCGGTCACGGTGGAGACGCGCTGGGCCAGGAAGGTTTCCGCGTACTCGCTCAACTCCTGCCGACTGAGGACGTCGGAGTTGATCGAGAACATCATGATCGGCGAGTCGGCCGCGTTCGCCTTGCTGTACGACGGCGGATTGATGTTCTGCGGCAGCTGGCGGAGCGTCTTGGAGATGGCCGACTGCACGTCGGCCGCCGCCTTGTCGATGTCGCGATCGAGGGCGAAGAGCAGCGTGACGTTCGTGCTCCCCTGCGAACTGGACGACGTGATGCTCTCGATGCCCGACACCGTGGAGAAGGCCTGCTCGAGCGGCGTCGCCACCGACGTCGCCATCACCTCGGGGCTCGCTCCGGGCAGGCCGGCCGACACGGTGATGGTGGGGTAGTCGATGGTGGGCAGATCGCTCACCGGCAACGCCCGGTAGGCGACAATGCCGAAGGTCAGAATGGCCAGCATGACCAGGGTGGTCATGACTGGCCGCTTGATCCAGATCGCGCTCAAATTCACTGGGCTGCTCCTCGCTTCCCGTCCGGGCCATTCGCACCGCGACTCGCACCGCGACTCGCACCGCTCGGGCCGCTCTTCGAGAGCGCACCACGCAACTCGACCTTGGCGCCGTCCTGCAGGCGATTCTGTCCTTCGATAATGACCTGTTCACCGCCAACCAAACCGCTGTCGAGCTTCACGAGCGTGCCGGCGGGGCGACCGACCTTCACCGGCACTCGCTTGGCCTTGCCACCTTCCACGAGATAGACGAACGCGCCATTGGTGGTCGTCACGACCGCCTCAGAGGGCACGGTGATGGCATCCTGATCGACGGTGAGCTCGAGACCCACCGATACGAACTGCCCGGGCCACAGGGCGCGATCGGCGTTCGGCACCCGGGCCTTGAGCAGCACGGTGCCGGTGGCGCGGTCGACCGCGTTATCGATGAACGTGAGCGTTCCGGTGATCTTTTTGCTGCTGTCGCCCACGTTGGGGACGATGTTCACCGACAGCGCCTTGTCGAGGCCGGACCGGAGGCGCATTTCCTCGAACGCCTGCTCCGGCACCGTGAAGCGCACCAGGACCGGCTGGAGTTCGTTGATCGTGAGCAGTGGCGGGTCGGCCTGCGCCCGGACGAGGCTGCCCACGCGGAGCGTGATCTGCCCGGTGCGCCCGGAGATCGGGGCCTTGATCGTCGTGTTCTCGAGATCGAGCCGCGCCCGCTCCAGCGAGGCCTGTCCGGCCGCCACGGTGGCCGCTTGGGCCCCCGCTTCGGCAAAGGTCTGATCGAGCTGCTGACGGGTCACATAGCCGTCCTTGGCCAGCCCCGCGAAACGCACCGAGTCGCCTCGGGCACGGATCAGGGTGGCCTGATCGCGGGCCAGGGTGCTCTGCAGCCGATCGAGTTCGGCGCGGAACGGCCGGGGATCGATCTGGAAGAGCAGCTGACCTTGGGCCACTTCATCGCCTTCGGCGATGGCCACCCGGGTGAGCATACCTGACACGAGAGACTGGACGGCCACGGTCCGATTGGGCTCGATCTGCCCATTCGCACTAACGACGAACGGCAGCGGTCCCTTCTTCACCGTCATCGTGGACACGACGGGCGCGGGGCGCGGCGGACGTTGCTGCTCTTTACAGGCGGCGAGTCCCAGGAGGGCGAGCGACGAGAGAGCGAACAGTCGGCGCGAAGGTATGGCAAACCGGCGCGCAGAACGCGGCGGCATCACAGTGTCTGGCATTCGCAGGGGCGAACGGCGGGTCGGGAACGACGCTCAGCATACGACGGCAAAGTCGGCAAGCGTCACGGGGGGTATCAGAAGGTTAACGCTGCCAAATGCCCATTCGTTGCGCGGCGATGGGGGTTTCAGCCGGAGTTGCTACGCTGCGCCTGAGTTCGCTTTGCTGGAATGCCGTGAATAGCCGCACCGGGCGGCCCGGCTGCGGTCGGTCTCGATCGCGCGTCCGTGCATCATGATCCGCCCGCCGCCGGGCATCACGCGCCTTGAGGCTCACCCCGGTGTTCTCGGTGAGCACGGCGCCCGACTTGAGCACGGCATCGATCGTCACACCAGCGGTATCAGCGCGCGACACCGCCCCGAGCGTAACGCCGAGCGCCGCACGATCGGCGGGTCTGCTCCAGATCATCGACGGAAGCCGCCGTCCTTGAATCCGGATCATGGGATCGTTGCGGCGTGGTCGCTCCTGCGCAGCGAGTGATGCGTGTGACGGGGCGGCGGCAAGGGCCAGTGCAACGGCCGGGGGTCGTGGTTTACCGGGGCGTGGCGATGCGTTGTGGTGCAACCGCTCGCGGCGTTTTGGTGACGGCGGTTCGTGTGCGTGCGGGTAGGTTCGTGGCAGCGGAAAGCGCAACAGCTCGACGCGAAGGGCGCGAAGT
>CANGXK010000205.1 GCA_947457715.1 Gemmatimonadota bacterium | reverse complement strand
GAATGGCGCCACCTGGTTCCGGAAGATGCTGGCCTTCGCCGGACCCGGATATCTGGTGGCGGTGGGTTATATGGATCCGGGTAACTGGGCCACCGACCTCGCCGGCGGATCGCGATTCGGCTACACGCTGCTGTCCGTGATTCTGATGTCGAATCTGATGGCGGTGTTGCTGCAGGGACTCGCTTCCAAGCTCGGCATCGTCACGGGACGAGATCTGGCGCAGGCTTGTCGTGACCACTATTCGCCGCGCGTCGCGTTCTCGCTCTGGGTCCTCTGTGAGATCGCGATCGCCGCGTGCGACCTCGCCGAAGTGATCGGCACCGCCATCGCGCTCAATCTGCTTTTCGGTATCTCACTGCCGTGGGGAATCGCGATTACCGCCGTCGACGTGCTCATCGTGCTGTATCTGCAGAACAAGGGCTTTCGGATGCTGGAGGCGCTCGTCATTGCGCTGATCGCCGTCGTGGGTGGCTGCTTCCTGTTCGAACTCTTCATCTCGAGGCCCGACATGGGAGCGGTGGCGCGTGGGTTCATCCCGACCACGCAGATATTCACCAATCCCGAGATGCTCTACATCGCGATCGGTATCCTCGGAGCCACCGTGATGCCGCACAACCTCTATCTCCACTCGTCGATCGTGCAGACGCGGAAATATGAAGAGACGTCGGAAGGGAAGCATGAGGCGGTGCGGTTTGCGTTCCTCGACTCCACGATCGCTCTCAGCTTCGCGCTGTTCATCAATGCGGCCATCTTGATCGTGGCGGCGGCCACGTTCCACACCACTGGGAACACCGAGGTCGCGGAGATTCAGGATGCCTACAAGCTCCTCACCCCGTTGCTTGGCGTGGGCGGTGCCAGCGCCGTCTTTGCCTTGGCACTGCTGGCCTCAGGACAGAACTCCACGTTGACCGGGACACTCGCGGGCCAGATCGTGATGGAGGGTTTTCTCAACCTCCGGATCCGTCCCTGGCTCCGCCGCCTGATCACCCGCGCGATTGCCATCGTGCCGGCGGCGGTTGTGGCGATACTTTACGGGGAGAGCGGCACGGCCAAACTGCTCGTGTTCAGTCAGGTCATTTTGTCGCTCCAGCTGTCCTTCGCTGTGTTCCCGCTCGTGCGCTTCACTTCCGACCGCGAAAAGATGGGTGAGTTCGTAAACTCGGTCGGCCTGCGCGCTGCGGCCTATGGCGTCGCCGGCATCATCGCCACCCTCAATATCTGGCTGTTGATCCAGACCCTGCGTGGGTGGGTCGCCTGATGTATCGTCGCATTCTCGTGCCGCTCGAGCACTCCGCGTACGATCAGGTCATTCTCACTCATGTGCGTCAGTTGGCGCAGCTCTGCTCGTCCGCGATCGTGCTGATTCACGTGGCCGACGGCTGGGCCGCACGGCATCAGCGGACCCTGAAGTTGCGTGAGTCGGAAGAGATGCGCCTCGACCGCGAGTACATCGAGTCGTGCTGCGCCGCACTCCGGATGGAGGGCTTCGAGACTGAATCGATTCTGGCCGGCGGCGACCCCGCCGGCGAGATCGCGGCCGCCGCCGAGCGGGAGCAGTGCGACCTGATTGCGATGGCCGTCCACGGTCACAGGGGGATTCAGGATGTGATTTACGGAACCACGGCCAACAGCGTTCGTCATCGGAGCATGGTGCCCGTTCTGATGGTCAGGGGTCCCGTTCGTGTCGCCTCCCGCTGATCGCTGAGCATGAATGCGCACGATGCACTGCCGGCTGACGCCGTTTCGATCGGCACGGCTTCGCCCCCGGCGCTGACCGAACCGGTCGAGGACTACCTCAAGGCCATCTACGAGCTGGAGAGCCGCTGCGGCGCCGCCGCCACCAGCGATGTGGCCAATGCGCTCGCCGTGGCTCCCGCGTCGGTGACCGGGATGGTTCGTCGGCTTGCCACGCAGGGCTATCTCGTTCACGTGCCGTATCGTGGCGTGCAGCTCACACCGCGCGGACGGCAGGCCGCGCTGCGTACCATCCGTCGGCATCGCATTCTCGAATCGTACCTCACCGGTGTGCTGGGCTATCCGTGGGATCGCGTCCACGATGAGGCCGAGCGGCTCGAGCACGCGGCATCGGATGATCTCATCGAGCGCATGGCGGCTGCGTTGGGGCACCCCACGGCGGATCCGCACGGGGCGCCGATCCCCACGGTCGATGGGATCGTCGACGAACCGCCGCATCGCACGCTCGCCGAGCTGCCGGTGGGCGAAACGGCGCGCATGCTGCGCGTCAGCGACAAGAATCCATCGCTCCTGCGCTATCTCGCCGAAATCGCGCTGCAGCCGGGCGCCGAAGTCACGATGGTGTCGCGCGCGCCCTTCGACGGTCCGATCACGCTGCGGATCGGAACGAACGAGCCGGTGGTGGGACCCAATCTGGCTGCCCAGGTATTAGTGGAAGCGATGCCCTTCACTGCGCCACGTCCGGTTGCCCCGATTGCTGCTCCTCCATCCGATAGTCCGACCAAAGCGCGCTCGCGAAAGTCGTCCACTCGCTGAGGGGGCGGCGGTGAGGCGGTCGATACGGATCGCCCTCACGGGCGCCGCGCTGCTGGCGGCGCCGCTCTCCGCGCAGCGCGGCATCGCCATTGACGCGCGCATGGCCGAAGACCTCAAGCTCACGGTCGGCTCGCGCGTCCAACTTTCGGCGCGGCCGGGTGAGCCGGGCGACACGGCGACAGTGGCGGCGATCTTCGAGCGAAGGGCCGACCCGGCCGAGGTCGCGCGTCGTGAATATCGCGTGCGCCTGCACCTCGACCAGCTGCAGCAGCTCATGGGGTTCGACGATCGTGTCGACCGCTTCGCCGTCGGCACACGGGACATCAAGGCGATTGACTCCGCACTGACGCGGATCAACCACGTCGCGTTCGGCTTCCGCGCCCATAAGTCACGCGATGTGGCCGTGCAGAGTTCACGCACATTTCGCGTGGTCGAACGATTCCACGCTGCGATCGGCG
The DNA here is from genome assembly GCA_947457715.1 of Gemmatimonadota bacterium. Next base: position 2,272 of record CANGXK010000205.1, on the reverse strand, counting down.
TCATCACGGTCGTCGCGAGCGCCGTCTTTCTGTTGTGTCTTCTGCTGCTGAGTGTCGAAGAGCGTCGTCGTGACATCGCCGCGCTGCGCTTGATGGGTATCTCGCGCGGCACCGTCGTGCGCGCCATTGTCATCGAGGCCGCCATCGTGTCGCTGATCGGCAGCGTGCTCGGTGCCGGCATCGGGTGGGTCGCCTCGCTCATCGTGAATGCGCACTTCCAGGAGCTGTATCGCACGCCGCTGCTGTTCGCGCTGCTCACGCCGCAGATCTTTCTCTTTGCGACCGGTCTTTCGCTCATCCTCGGTATCGGGTCCGGGGCTGCGGCCGGGTGGCGCCTCGTGAAGTCGCCGCCGCTGTCGCTGATGGGGCGCTAGTCCATGCGCTTCCTGCTTGCCTGGGCCACACTGCGGCGACATCCTGCGCGCACCACGCTGGCGACCCTCGGTATCGCCGTCGCCGCCGCTCTGCTGCTCGACATGGTGATGCTGTCCACCGGCATGAGTGAATCCTTCCGGTCGCTGCTCCTCACGCGCGGCTACCAATTGCGCGTGTCGCCGAAAGGGACGCTGCCCTTCGACAGTGAAGCCACGATCGACGGCGCCGGTGCCATCGTGACGGCGTTGCGTGCCCATCCGGACATCGTGGCCGTCAGTCCCTCGCTTGGAGCCACCCTCACGCTGGACGGCAGTCGCATTCCCTCGGCATTCACGTTGGGGCTCGAGCGCGACGTCCAGGGCGATTACACACTCGAAAGTGGCACTGACATCACCCGTGCCGATTCCGCCCCGCTGCTGCCGCACATCGTGGTCAGTCAGACCTTTCTGACGCGAAGTGGCCACGCGATCGGTGATACCCTCACCATCTCGTCGGGGCTCGACGCGCAATTGCGTACGGCGGCGCGATCACATCGCGTCGTCATCGGCGGTATGGGGCGTTTCATCTACGTGCCGGGCGAAACACCGGTGATGGCCGTCGATCTGTCGTTGCTGCGCCGTCTGCTCGGGCCGGGCTTCCGTGACCGGATGTCGCTGGCGATGGCCGAGTCGCGACGCGGTGACTCGGCGTCGGTGGAAGCCGTGCGGGCGTGGATCGCCATGACCCAACCGCGCGTGACCGCGATCTCCACGGAAACGGCGATCCGTCAGGTCGAGGAACGCCTGTCGTACTTTCGCCAACTGGCCTTTGTGCTCGGCGCGATCAGTCTTGGCATCGGCTTCCTGCTGGTCGCCACGCTGGTCACGTTGTCGGTGAACGAACGCCGAGGGGAGATTGCCGTGCTGCGCGCGATCGGTACCCAGCGAATCGGCGTGCTACAGCAGGTCTTCCTCGAAGGGCTCCTGCTTACCAGCGCCGGCATCGCGGGCGGACTCGTCCTTGGATTGCTCACCGCCGGGTGGTTGAACGGGATCCTGCGTGACTTTCCGGGGCTGCCCTCCGCATTCGACTTCTTCGTCTGGAGCCCGGACGCCGGATGGCGCGCGCTCGCGCTGCTGCTCACGTCAGGCACACTGGCTGGCCTGCTGCCGGCCTGGCGTGCCGCCTCCATTCCCATCGCTCGCGCGTTGCGCGAGGACGCCATTGGTTGACGTGTCTGAATCTCCTGCCGCTACGACGGCTGCGAGCGCGCCGGTGATCGTCTGCGAGCAGGTGGTGCGCCGCTACCCCATGGGCAGTGCAATCGTACAGGCGGTGCGTGGCATCGACCTCGCCATCGCGCGCGGAGAGTTCGCGGCGATCACTGGACCCTCGGGGTGTGGCAAGAGCACGTTGCTACACTTGCTCGGTGCCGTTGATGTGCCCACGTCGGGACGCGTGCTCGTGAACGGTCGCGACACCGCGTCGCTGTCCGATCGCGAGGCGACGGAGTTCCGGTTGCGTCACATCGGCTTTGTTTTCCAGCGCTTTTTCCTCATGCCCACGCTCTCGGCGGCAGAGAACGTCGAACTGCCACTGGCCGAGGCGGGGATGGACAAGCGTGCGCGCCGGGCGCGCGCCCGTGAGTTGCTGGGCTACGTGGGCCTCGGCGACCGGTTCGATCATCGCCCCACGCAGCTCTCCGGCGGCGAGCAGCAGCGCGTGGCCATCGCGCGCGCCCTGTCGAACGAGCCCGCACTGTTGCTGGCCGACGAACCCACCGGCGAGCTCGATGCGGAGACGGGCGTGCGTCTGCTCGAGCTGTTCGGGCGATTGCATCGCGACGGGCGCACGCTGGTTTTCGTGACGCACGATGCGGTGGTCGCTCAGGCCGCGCAGCGCGTGATTCGCCTGCACG
>CANGXK010000204.1 GCA_947457715.1 Gemmatimonadota bacterium | reverse complement strand
GATTTCGTCGCCGGGCAGGCCGAGGTCCTTCGCGCGCTCCTGCCGATCGCGAAGGACTTCGCGCTCGCGGGTGGCATCCCGAATTTTGAGGCCGTGCTGTCGCTTGTAGGCGGCGACCTCCGCGACGAGCGCCATACGCTTGGCCATGATCTGCAGCAGGTCGCGATCGAGCGCATCGATCATGGCACGGACGACCGGTAACGGCCGCGGAGTATCAGGCACGCCAGCGCCTCACTTGCTCATCTTCCAGAAGGCGATACCGCTAGCCTGCGGTCCGACGTCGGCGGTCCCGACCTTTGCACGCGCGCCGATGTCGATGACATCCACCTTGCCGGGCTGGGCGCCCTGCCCTTCACTGCTCACGAATGCATAGCGCGAATCGGCGCTGATCGTGACACCGTGTGCGAGCCGGTTCGACGTGGGCAGCTGTCCGACACTCGCTCCGGTGGCGAGTTCGAACAGTTCGACGGCATTGCCTTGCTTGAGCGTCGCCACGAGCATGCGGCCATCGGCCGTGACCGCGAGGTTGTAGACACCGCGTCCCGTCTTCATACGCCTCGTGAGCGTCCACGACTTGGTGTCGATCTCGAGGATTTCATCGGCCTTGTTGCAGGCCACGTAGATCCTGGCGCCGTCGGCCGACGGCTGCGCCCACGTGGGCGAACACGACGCCGGGGCCATCACGTGCTTTTCGATGCCCATGCCGGCGCTGCCGACCTGCGCGGGATCGATCGTGGGACCGGCAACCGGCTTGGCGGTCGTGGTCGCAGGCGGCACACCGGCGGCGTGCGCGGCATGATCCATCGCCCCATGATCCATACCGGCCATGGTGGACTGCACCGCGACCGGGCCTTCCTTGCCCTGGGCCAGGGAGAAGCGGCGTGCGACCATGAAGTCTTTGGTGTCCACTTCGACCAGCTGATCATCCATCATGCAGGTTGAGTACTGCCGCATGCCGTCAGGGGAGATACGACTGCCGTGCGGCATCGTGCAGGTCACGATCCGGGCGACCTCGGTGGCGTTCGGCGTATAGATGACCGACACGGTCGAGGGGATCATGTCGCCGTGCAGATTGAAATTCACCGCCAGGGCGTAGAGCCCGTCGGGGGTGACATCGATGGAGGCGGGAAAGTTGCCGAGCAGCAAACCGGGGCCGACGAGCGTGTCGGGGCCGAGTTCGTAGCGCCAATACTTTCCATCGGGGAAGCCGTGCCCCGTCGTCATGTGCAGGTACTTCCCGTCGGCCGAGATCACGAGGCCGTGGGGGCCCTCCATTTCGGCGGCGAGTTCACCGACGCCGATCGTCTTTTCGACGACGGTCCCGGCCGGACCGAAGCGCACGCGATAGATTTTATCGGCGGACTCCGCGCCAACGTAGGCCCAGTAATCGGCCACGGGCTTCGCGGGCGTGACCGCAACCGCGACCGCAACCGCGACCGCCGGCGTGGCCTGCGCGTCCATCGCGAGGGGCAGCGCGGTCGCCGCGGGGCTCAGGGCGATGAGGACAGCGCGCCACGTCTTGCGGGGGGTCGGAGCGAGAGGCATGATGCCGGGGCTAAGCTGGTTCTTTCCCACTGGAGACAACTGTTATGAAGGTAGCGCGCACCCGGCGGTTCGTCACGACCGCCGCCCTGCTCTTTGCGGCACCACTCGCCCTCGGTGGCTTCCTGGCGGCTCCCCTCGGCGCACAAGACGCTGCCCGTCAGGCCGCGGTGGCACGACTCGCTGCGGAACCGGCCAAGGTGACGATCCGCGCCGGGGAGTCGCAGCCCTTCAAGGTGGTGGCGTACGATGCCGCCGGCAATGTGATCGCGGATGCCGTGGTGCGTGTCGGTGGTCCGCGGCAAGCCGTGGCGTTCAATGACGGTCAGGTTCGCGCGTTTCGCGCGGGCTCGTACACGGCGACCGCGACCGCAGCGGGTGCGAACGGACCGATCACGCTCGACATTCCCGTGTTGGTGACGTGGCCAGCGCTGTCGAAGCTGGTGATCACGGCCGATTCCGGCCGCTTGTACACGGGCATCTCGATCGGGCACCAGGTGAACGGCGTGCATGCCGACGGCAGCCCGCGCACCGGCCTTCTTCCGACGTGGCGCAGCAGCGCGCCGACCGTGGCGGAGGTGGATCGCTTCGGCACGGTGACCGCGCTCAAGGCCGGCACGGTGGTGATCAGCGCCGAAACCGAAGGCGTGACGGCCACGAGGAGCTACACGATTGCCGCCAACCCGGTGCGGGTGCTCGCGCTCGACATCAAGGAAGACGTGATCCTGACCGGTCAGGTGGTCCGCCTGAACGCGACGGCGAGAACAGCGGCCGGCGCGCCGGTGAAGGATGCGGTGATCACGTGGAGCTACACCTACACGCCCGACGACACGACGGTCGCGCCGGGTGGTCCCGGCATCATCGACTGGGGTCGGTTCACCGCGAACTATCCGGGCCGCTTCACCATTCTCGCGCAGTCCGGCACCGTGACCGCGCGCAAGGTGCTCGAGGCGAAGCCGCGCGACGTGGTGCGCCGCATCACGGTGACCGGCCGCGGCAACATCGCGACCACGGCGACCTCCGATCTCTGGCCGTGGACCGGCAAGGACGGCCGTGACTACGCGCTGGTGGGCACGTGGGGCGTCGATGGCTACGGGATGGTGTTCGACATCACGGACATGAACAACATCGTGAAGACGGACTCCATCAAGATCGATGCGCGCACGATCAACGATGTGACGGTGTCGCCCGACGGCCGCTACGGCGTGCTGGCCCGCGAAGGGGCCTCGAACCGCGTGAACGGCGTGGTGATTCTCGATCTCGCGAATCCGGCGCACCCCACGATCGCGTCCACGTTCGACCAGGAACTCACCGGCGGCGTACACAACATGTTCGCCACGAACGATCATCTGTTCGCGATCTCGGGCGGACAGAAGTACGTGATCATCGACGTGAAGGACATCTACAAGCCGAAGTACGTAAGCGAGTATCAGCATCCGAACGCCCGCATCCACGATCTCTGGGTGCGCGACGGCATCGCCTATTCGGCACAGGGCGGCGTGGGCGCGGTGATGGTGGACGTCGGGAACGGCAAGTACGGCGGCACGATCGAGAAGCCGAAGCTGATCAACGTGTTCCCGATCAACTCCGGCCACGAGATCTATCCCTACTTCCAGCAGTCGACAGGACGCGTCTACCTGTTCCTCGGCGACGAAGAGATGAACCGCGCCGGGCGGGTATGGGAAGGCACGAACTATCGTTCCACGCTCGGCACCGCCGGCGGCATCGCTCAGTCATCGGGCGGCTATGTCCACATCGTGGATGCGACGGATCCGATGCATCCGCGCAAAGTCGGCCGCTATCACCTCGAAGATTTCGGTGCGCACGACATCATCGTGGAGGACGACATTCTCTATCAGGCGTACTACGATGGCGGCGTCCGCATCGTCGACGTGAGCGGTGAGTTGATGGGCAACCTCGCCGACCAGAAGCGCGAGATCGCCGTGTTCAAGCCATACGATCCGAAGGCGTTCACCGCCAACGCGCCGTTTGTGATGAACGCGATGCCGTGGAAGGGCCAGGTGCTGTTCACCGACTTCAACTCTGGGCTGTGGTCGGCGAAGCTCGAGCCCAAGGCGAAGGCGATCACGCCGTAAGGCGAACAGCAACGGCAACGGCGAAAAGCAACCGCAACAGCCAGAACACGGATCAAATCAGATGACACCGATCGCACAGATAAGCAAAAGCATTTGAGCAACAGCGCGGGAGGAACGCGCGGTGCGGCTTATCTGTGTAATCGGTGTTATCGTTTTTGAATCCGTGTTCCCGCTGTTGCCGTTGCCGTTCGCCGTTGCAGTTCGCCTAGGCGTGCGAGGCGGCGGACGATGCGTTGCGATCGCCGCTCGCTGTCGCGACGGTTCCCTGCACATGCTGGACGAAGGACTCCACACAGAACGCATTGAAATCGCGCTGCATGGTGTCGTGCTCCTTTTCGCCCATCGTGCCAAGCTCGGCCAGTCGGGCATCACCGAGTCGGACACCCGCGGCGGCGAACACGCCGAACGTGTCCTGCGCCTGACGGATCATCACAATATCGCCTACGACGCGCAGGAAGTCGGTGCCGCGCATGGCATCGACGGCGTCACGCGCCTTGCCGAGTGCCGAGCCAAGCACGTTCTTCAGGCCGCTGCCACCGTCTGATCCGACCGACGTGCCGTAGGCCTCGAGCATCGCCTGATGGTGCTCGAGCGCCGGAATGTGCTTCTCGCACAGCTGACGATACATCGGATCGTCGGCCTGTCCCGCATGATCGCGCAGGCTACCCAATAGTGCGTGGTGCTGCGCGATCGCATTGTTGAGCTGCGCGCGAAGGAAATCGCGTCCTGTATCCATGCCTGTGCTCCGTCGTGAAAGGTGCGGACACGGGTTGCACACGCCGTGCCGACCCGATCGCGACGCAGGTCACATGCTGGGCTGGTACCGTCCCCAGACCTTCTCGAGCGTGTCGGCGATCTCGCCGACCGATGCCCGCAAGCGCACGGCATCGATAATGCGCGGCATGAGCGGCGCGCGCGCACCGATGTGCACCGGCAAGTACTCAGGCGCGATGTCGGCGATCGCCTGCAGCGCCGCCTGCACCGCCGCATGGTCACGGGAGGCCTTCACCTGCTTCAATCCCGCGACCTGTCCGACTTCGAGTGCGCTGAAGTCCGGCGACGGGATGATTGGCGGATCCTGCCCATCGCTGAACTTGTTGACGCCGACCACAACGGTCTCACCGGCTTCCACACGCAGCTGATACTCATACGCGCTGCGTCCGATTTCGTCCTGGAAGAATCCGGCGCGAATAGCCGCTGCGGCACCACCGAGCGCATCGACGCGCTCCAGCAACTCGAGCGCGCGTGCTTCGACCGTATCGGTGAGCTGCTCCACGTACCAGCTGCCGGCGAGCGGGTCTGCCGTTTGCGCTACGCCCGACTCGTAGCCCACGATCTGCTGCGTGCGCAATGCGAGTGTGGCGGCGTCCGCGGTGGGCAAGGCGAGCGCTTCGTCGTATCCGTTCGTGTGCAACGACTGCGTGCCGCCGAGTGCGGCGGCGAGCGCCTGGACCGTCACGCGCACCACGTTGTTAAGCGGCTGCTGCGCGGTGAGCGTGACACCGCCGGTCTGCGTGTGGAATCGCAGCTTGCAGCTCGCGTCGTTGGCGCCAAACCGCTCGCGCATGAGGCGCGCCCACAACCGACGCGCGGCGCGGAACTTGGCGACTTCCTCGAACAGGTCGCT
>CANGXK010000203.1 GCA_947457715.1 Gemmatimonadota bacterium | reverse complement strand
GGAGGGACCGCGATGGTTGTCGCCAATCTCGAATGGCGCCGCGGGTTCCGCTTCATCGCCGAACAGTTGCAGTTCGCGGCCTTCGTGGACGCCGGGAACGTCTGGGAGACCAACTCTGAAGGCTTTCGCTGGGGCAACCTTCGCGCGACCCCCGGTCTCGGCCTGCGCATCGTGACACCGCTCGGCCCGTTCCGCATGGACGTCGGCTATCAGCCGTACCCGCCGCGGGAAGGTCGCGCCTTGTTCTTCACTGCGGGCGACAACAGCGGGACCACCGGTCAGATCTTGTGCGCCAGTCCGCGGGACGTCACGGACCCCCGCGCCGTGGACATCTTCGACTGCCCGAACAGCTATCGCCCTCCCACGGGCCGCGGTGTCCTCTCGCGCCTCGCGTTCCACTTCGGCCTCGGGCAGGCGTTCTGATGACCACGCCGGTCGCGCCCGGGAGTCAGCCGCCGATATCGTCGCGGCCGCGTCGTTTCTGGTGGGTCGCCGGCATTTTGGTCGGCGCACTCGCCGGGCTGGGGATCACGTATCTCGTGGCCGTAAACACCGAGAGCGGTCGCCGTTGGTTGCTGAGCGCGGCGCTCTCGACAGTGAACGGCATCTTCGACGGCCGGGCAACGTTGCGCGTTGGAATCCTCCGCGAGATCAGTCCCACGCACCTCGTCGCCGACAACGTGTCGCTGGTCGACACCGCCGGCGTGCCTGTTGTGTCGGTCGCGCACCTCGAAGGGTCGCTCAGGGTCACCGGCCTGCTCGACAAGGCGATCCACATCCGTCGGCTCGCCGTACGCGGACTGCGGCTCGATCTCAAGCGCGACGAGCAGGGGCCGTGGAACATCGCCTACATCATTTCCGGCAAGAACGTCGCAACGGTCAAGAACGCACCGGGCTTCGGTGACGATGTGCGCATCGACTCGTTGATCGTCGATGGCGGTCGGGTCGGCATGATCGCGCCCTGGGCGCCGCACCCGATTTTTGCCGGGGCCGCGCGGGACAGTGTTATCGCGGTGCGCGACAGTCTGCACGATATCGTGCGCGCGCCGAACGGCACGTACTTCGAGCGTCGCGTCGTCGCACTCGAGCGTGTGCGCGCGCACGACGGCATCCTCGTCGATGTGGAGAAGCGCCCCGCGTCGGTGCAACTCGACACGGTGAGCGGCGTGATCTCCGATCCACCGGTGCGGATCTCGCAAGCGGCCGGTCGGCTGCAGTGGACGGGCGACTCGCTACGCCTGGATCTCGGCGACGTGAAGTTGCCGGCGTCGCGCGGCACGGCGGTCGGGACGATTGACTGGCACAACCCCGGGCCGTTGCGCTACGACGTCGTCATCAAGACCGACGCCGGGCTCTCGGACCTGCAGTGGATCTGGGATGTGCTGCCGGCCAGTGGACGAGGCACGGCCACCGTTCGCATGCGCACGCTGACGAATCCCGACGACGTGGAATTCGCCCTGGCCGCGCTCGATGTGAAGAGCGGCGCTTCGCGCATCACCGGCGGCATCCACATCGTGCTCAAGCCGGCGCAGATGCTGCTGCAACAGGTCGATCTCGCATTCGTCCCGTTGCAGAGCGACCTGTTGCGCCGCATCAGCTATGAGGCGCTGCCGCCCGAGATTCGCGGCACCTTCACCGGCAAGCTCATGGCGCGCGATGGCGGGCCACTCACCGCGTTCAAGATGGATCTCCTCGATGCGCGGTTCGCCGATGCGTTGGTGCCGGGTGGCGCCGTGTCGTCGGCCAGGCTGCGTGGCATGGTGGCGATCGGCGAACGCCCGCGGGCCTGGGGAATGACGCTCGACGACGCCACGGTGGATCTACGGTCGATCCGCGCCCTGTCACCGGCGCTGATTCCCGAGATGCCGGCGATCGACGGCATTCTCGCGGCACGTGGCCTGATCCGATCGGCCGATCTCGAGGCCGCCGACCTGACCAACCTCGGCCTCACGTGGACCGATGCGGTCGGCAACGTCACGACCGTACGCGGCGACCTGCGTACGCGCTTCGGCGGCGTCAACGCGTCCGCGCCGCTGGTTAACGCCACGCTGCAGTTCGATCCGCTGTCCATGCGTGCGCTGGCCCGCATCGATACCACGCTGCCGATCGGTGCGGCGATCTTTGGCCGCGTCTCGCTCAATGGCAGCACGGCCGCGATGCAGTGGAGCGCGGCGCTTCGGGCATCGGATGTCACCGGCGTGGTGGCACCAAGCAGCGCGAACGGGACCGGCCCATCGGTCACGATGCACGGCACCGCCGCGCTTACCGCCGCGTCCTGGCAGATCACGGCTGATGGCACCCTTGATCAGTTCGACCTGCGACAGTGGATCGGACGGACGACCGTCCCGTCGACCGCGGTCGATGGTGCGCTGCGGCTCTCGGCACGCGGGCCACGCCCCGACAGCGTGAGTGTGTCACCGATCGAAGGGGCCATCGTGGTAGACTGGCGGCAGACCGCGGCCGATGATCGACCGGCCTTCGATCTGATTGCCAGTGCCTCGTTGGGGGCTGAACGTCTCGTCATCGATTCCGCAACGGCGCATCTGGGCGGCGTCACCTTCGCGGCCCGCGGTGCCTTGGCGCGTGACTCGCTGAAGATCGACACGCTGCAGCTGTCGGCGCGAGCCGATTCACTCGGGGCCGTGCGCGCGCAGCTTGGGCGCCTCGCGTCGATGATGCAACCGGTCGACACAGCGTCGGCGGCGTCGCTTCGGGAGCTCGCGGCCGATACCCTTGAAGGTGATCTCTCGCTTTCCGGATACCTCTATGGCAGTCTGACGGATGCCGGCGCAACCGCCGCCCTCGGTGCGCGCGCCATGCAGGTCGGAGCCATTCGCGTTGGACGTGTGTTCGGTTCCGCACGGGCCGATCATGTCTTCACGAAGCCGGCCTTCGAGGGTGCTGCGACCGCCGACAACGTCGATGGACTCGGGGCGATCCGCCTGCAGACCGTGGGCTTTCGCGTCGAGCAGGCCAACGCCGACAGCGGGCTGTTGGCGCTCGATGTCAGTTCGCAGACCGAGGCGCATCTGCTGGCTCGCGGCGTGTACACGCGTGCGCCGTCGCGGTTCGCCGTCGCACTCGATTCGTTGCACCTCTCCTATGCCGACGTCGTCTGGCGCACGGCCAAACCGATCACGCTGCAACAGGATTCCAGCGGATTCCGGCTGTTCCCCGTCGAGCTACGATCGAACACGACTGGCGTGCTGAGTGCGGTGGCCGACATCCCGCGCGATCGCGCGGTCACGGGCTCCCTTCGGCTGGAGCAGTTTCCTGTCGGTGAGATCGCCGCGCTGCTGGCTGGTACGCCCACGTTCGCGGGGACGCTCAGCGGCACCGCCGCGCTGACCGGCACCCGCCCAACGCCGTTGCTCTCGTGGACCATGCGCGGCGACTCCCTCGGTATCGCGGGCTTCCGGCTGCCCGTGATCAACTCGACGGGGCGCTACGCCGATCGACAGCTCGTCGCCTCTGCAGAGCTGACCGATTCCCTCGGCGGATCGCTGCGCGCGGAAGCCCGCATGCCGGTCGATCTTTCGATCACGTTGGTCGAGAAGCGACTCTTGTCCGACCAGGTCAATGCGGAGATCACGTCCGACTCGTTGCGGTTCGACGGGCTCCCGCTCTCGATCGATGGCGTACGACGGCTGCGTGGCCGTCTGTCTGGGCAGTTCGCGGTCGGCGGCACCATGGACCATCCCGTCGCGCGTGGTATCATGACCGCCGATGGACTCGGTGCGTTTTTTACTGACCTTGGGATCGAACCGTCTGATGGACGCATCACGCTGCGTGCCGCGCAGGATTCTCTGATCCTCGAGACCCTGCGCGTGCGAAGCGGTGGCCTGCTTGACACGATCGGCGCCTCGGGGGTGCTCCGATTCCCGGTTGGTGAGCCGGCCATGGTGGCGATGCGCGTGTCGGCGCACAATGCGGTGCTCTCGCGCCAGCGTGATGGCACCGAGCTGGACCTCAGCGGCGAGGTCGCCCTCGTCGGGCCACTCAAGCGCCCGGAACTCACCGGGGCGATCGTGGTGCCGCGGGCGAATCTCGTGATCGATCCGCTCGGAGCGCGAAATGCGTTGGACTTGTCGTCGGACGCCGCCCGCGAACTCCTCGGCGTCGATGAAGTGCCGGTGGCCGAAACCGCAGCGCAGTCGCTTGCCGCACTCGGCTCACTCCTGTCGGTCAGGAATGCCCGGGTCGATCTGGGCAATGACGTGTGGGTGCAGACGCCCGAGTCGCGCGTGAAGGTTGCCGGTGGATTGTCGATCGCCATGAGCGGTGATCGTCTCTCGCTCGAAGGCGAAGTGACCGCCAACCGCGGACAGTATCGCCTCGATCTTGGCGTCGTGAATCGGAGCTTCAGCGTCGATTCCGGTCGCGTGCGCTTCTTTGGTAGCAGCGCCATCGCCCCGACGCTCGACATCAGCGCCACGAATGTCGTGCGCGTGACCGGTGGCGGAGAGATCCCGGTGCGTGTGCACATTGGCGGGACGTATGACGTCCCGGTACTCACGCTCTCCAGCACCGATCCGCTCTATGCCAGTGCGCCGGAGTCCGAAATCATTTCCCTGTTGATTTTCGGTGCGCCCACCTTCGCGCTGGACGGTCAGAGTCAGAGTACCGTACGCGCCGTCACCGGAGTCCTGCTGCCGTCGGTCGGCGGCGCGGTGGAAGGTGCGCTCCAGCGCCTGCTGCCCGGCTTCAACACCATTCAGGTCATGACCGCTGGCGGCCAGTCTCAGGACCTCTCCGCCACCTCGCTGCTGGACAACCTGAGCATCAGCGCCGGTAAGCAGCTTGGCCCCAAGACCTTTCTCCGCCTGAACACGGGTGTGTGTCGCGGTGGGGCGGCATCGGGCAGGGCATCCCTCTGGGCCGGCGTGGCCGCCGAGTATCGGTTCGCCCGGAATCTGTCGGGACAGATCGGCGTCGATCCCGGTGCCTCACCCTGTACGCAACTCGGGACGAATGGCTTCCCGCGGATGCAGTTCGGTTTCGATCTGTTTCGGGAATGGATTTTCTAAACCCGATCGTGTGCTGGTGAGTTCGCACTGTGGTGCGTGACTGTCGAGTCTTCGCTACAGCCGAGGCCGCGGGGTGCCGATTCGGTCGGCCATCGAAAGGGAAACGCGATGCCTGTGAGCCATTGGCAAGGTCAGAGGCCGTTACGCTCGTGGGGTGATTCGAGTCACTGGTGTGGCATCAGGATTGCTTGATCCTGAGTGCGTCGGGTTCGCTCACTTTAATCGATACGCCCCAATGTCTATTCGACT
>CANGXK010000202.1 GCA_947457715.1 Gemmatimonadota bacterium | reverse complement strand
CTCAACGCGAAGAGACAGTGGATCCAGTACGGCGCGCGCGGGTTGCGGAATCGTGAGGCGTTCACGAGGGCGATCTGCTTTCACAGCGGTGGATTAGACGTGGAATCACGGTGCGCCGAACCGTGACCCACGGGAAACCCTGAAGAGCCGAAATTTCGATTGGGGTCGGTCGAGTATACGACGCGATCGCCGACTGGCGGGCGGCGGCGTGCCCGCCGACTGGTTCGCGCTCGTCGAGGACCGTAGGGACGGTGGTTATTGTATCCCTGAATGACGCCCTTGCTGGTCGCCATCTTCGCACTCTCATTATCGGCCGCGTCCTGCACGAGTCGCTCGCGACGGACCACGTCTTTTGCGCGAAGTGTTGGTGCCACCGCCAGCGCATCGTCGGCCCGATGCCGCGCGAGCATCACTGCCGCCGCGCGCGCCATCTTCTCGGCCTGCCGCTCGACGTTGGCGCGTGTCCCGCTCCGATGCTTGGACGCATTGCTCGGCAGCTTCACGCCATCGATCGCAAAACATCTCGCGTCCGATGAGCCCCTGTCGATCACCGATCGCGAGCACGGCCGCAAAAAAATCGGCGCGATCTGGTCACCCACGGTGCTGACGCAATGGGCAATCGTGGTGACGTGGGGGCGCGAGTCACCACTCAGCGCGATGAACGTCACCGGCTCCTCGCAGGCGTGCGCGATGGCGCGGCTACTCATGATACCGCGCGCGTACGCGAAGAGCACCACGCGCAGCAGCATGCCGGGCGCGTACGCAGGTGCACCGGTCGTATCGTTCCGATACCGCGCGTCGAACGGCGTCAGGTCGATCGCTTGCTCGAGCAGGTGGTGCCGCGCATGCTCGCAGGTCCCAGGGAGCAGCTGGGCGGCGAGGGCGATCGCGACGAACTGGGGCTGCGTGTCGACGGGCCGGTAACGAGCCATGCGACATCTCGACGAGGGACGAAAGCGACCGCAGATTTCTCCAGCGGCCCACGGATCGGCGCGCGAAGAGTTCCGTTTCCACATTCGTCGCGCGGGCTTATCCTACAGCCTCGATAGGCGGGCGGAGCGGAAATCCCACGACCAAACTTTGAACGAATGGCCCTGACGCATGGCGCACTCCACTCGGCGATTGGCCGGCACTTCATTGACCATGGCACGGCGCCATCCATTGAGCAGCTGAGTCGGCAGCTTGCTCTCGATGAGGCGATGGTCGCTGATGCGCTACGGTCCCTCGCGGACTATCACGGTGTCGTACTGCACCCGACGACCGGCGAGATCTGGGCAATGCACCCTTTCTCCGCTGCTCCCACCCTGTTTTGGGTTGAGAGTGGCAGCAAAGGCTGGTGGGGCAACTGTGCCTGGTGTTCCCTCGGTATTGTTGCCCTGCTTGGGGTTGACGCCACTATCACTACGAGGCTTGGCGGCGAGGTCGCCCCAGTGACGCTGCGAATTGAGAACGGTGCCGTGACGTCGCCTGAGTATTACGTCCACTTTCCGATTCCAATGACGAAGGCGTGGGACAACGTCACCTATACCTGCAGCACCATGCTGGTGTTCGACTCGCCCACCGCCGTCGATGACTGGTGCGTTCGGCATGCGATCCAACGAGGCGATGTGCAACCGCTCTCGAACGTGTGGGCGTTCGCGCAAGCATGGTACGGGCGACATCTCGATCCAAACTGGACGAAGTGGAGCACCGACGAGGCGCGCGTACTCTTCGAGCGCTTTGGCTTGACAAGCCCCACATGGGCATTGCCGTCGACTCCGGAGCGATTCTGATCCGACGGCACGCATGATCCGCCCGCCTAACGGATCGCTGCTGCCGACGGGCTTGATGTAGGGATGGCGACTGGCTCGCTCCGTTCGCTTGTCGCATTGTTATGCGGCCCCGCCGCAGAGCCAGCGTAATGCGGCACCTGGGCAGGTCATGCGTGTCACATCAGACGTCTTGTGCGGAGGAGGAGATCGTGCGACTAGTCGGAGTCTGCTTTGCGCTCAGTGTCTCGGGTTCACTTCTCGTCAGCCAGCCGTCGCCCGCAGACGCGCTTCGCTCTGTCTTCCCCCAAAGCACGGAGATCACGCTGGCCCTTTCCGGCGCGCCGCCTCAATTGAGGGACAGCGCGACCGTCTTTGCGTACGGCCCAAATGGGTATGAAAGAGTCCGCGCGGGCTCAAACGGCCTCACGTGCCTTCTGAACCGCGACGCCATTTTCTACGGCGCCAGCCAATTCAAGCCGACCTGCTGGGACGACGTCGGGGCCGCGACCTACGTCCCTGTCATGCTCAAGGTCGGCGAGCAGCTCTCGAAGGGCGCTTCGCTGGAGTCCCTCCGTTCAACCATCGCTGATGGGTTTGCGCGCGGTCAATTCCGCGCGCCCACGACCGGCGGCGTGGCGTATATGCTGGCGGGAGACCTCGAGCTCGACCTCAAGACCGGGGAGGTACGTCGTCAGGCCTTTCCGGGGCACTATATGTTCTACGCCATTGGCGCCACCACCGCTCAGTTTGGTGTCACGAGGGCCGCGCTGGCGAAGGATCCGACGCTCCCGACGGTATTCTCAGGCGGTGCTGGCGGCGCGCAGGGACTGTCTTACATCATAGTCGTGCCCAACTCTATCGGCGGTGAGGCTCGACAACACTAGCTACGGTGGACCGGCGCGAAGTATTCTGCCGTGCGCGTCGGTGTTGGCGCGGGACGGAGCGGATGGATCAACGCGATGCCGCACAACAATACGCTGCAATTGACAAGCGATTCAAGGCGTGCTCGCTTCGCTCTGGTTCGCTTGCAACAGAACGCGGGACGTTATACCGACATCTTCGCCGATGACATGACCATAATCGTTGCAGGCCAGATCGAAGTGCAGCATGGGCAGCGGCAACGCTTTCTGGAGGGCTCGGAAATAGCGATGCGGCTCGCACGGGAAACCACAGGGTGCGAGGATTTCGTCGTCGCCGCGGACCCTCTCGACGAGCATCGCGTCAACGTCTTCGAGGTGTGGCGCTCGCGTCAGGCGCTGCACGACTTTCGGGACGCGGGGCCGGACGACGACCTCACTTCGCTGATCGTGCGAGCTCGAGTGCGCGAGTACGAGGTCTAGCGTGGTCACGGACAGCTCGCCGTACAACGATGCTCGCTGCCGACTGGACTTGACCCGATTTGACGGACACATGGTTTACGCTGCTCGCGCCATTTGACGGAGCTGGTCCTCGTACTGCTGCGGGCGCACGTATGAACAGCCGGGGACATGATTGACACTTTAGTCCGCCAACATCATTTACACGGGAATCAACTCTGTATGCTGTAGTCGCGTTCGTCGAACGTCGCCAGTAGGACGCGATGGAAGTAAACAGACCAGCATCCATCATCGGTTTCTTCCAGTCCAATCCGTTGGTTCGTCAACGCGTTCGCGATGTACACGAGGCGCTTGCCGAAACGAAAGGTGCCGGCGGTCATGACCGTTTTGACGAGGTCGTGTCCGGGGTACTCTGGAACCGGCAGGCGCGACGGGTACGGCCGCGGCGACACGTCGTAGTATACCGTCTGCCCAATACGGGTCCAGCTGCCCTCCAACGCCCCAGGTCCTGCTGTCATCACCCAACTCCCGCAGAAGGGGGAGGGAATCTCACACGATCGCCACCTGGGGAATTTCACGCGATCGTTGACAGCCGCCCGTCAGTCGGTGCTCACGCGGTCGGTGATCGCGTTGTATACTCGACCGACCCCAATCGAAATTCCTATTGACCGGAAGCGTTACTCCAGCACAGCCGATACCTCATATGCGCACACTGCTGATCTCGTACGCCAACAGGCCGTTCCATCGAAGCCAACAGTTGCTGCACGCCTCGGCTCTCCGTTTCGGTTTCGATCAGGTGCATGGCTACAGCGACCTTTGGCTTCGATCGAAGCGATTCTACAAAGATAACGAACGCATCCTGAGCCATCCCCGCGGCAACGGCTACTGGCTGTGGAAACCGTTCCTCATTCTGGACGCGCTTTCCAAGGTTTCGGACGGAGATGTCGTGGCGTACGTCGACAGCGGCGCATGTTTCACAGGCTCGGTGAAACCGTTGATCGAACTTGCGCGTGAACGGGAATGGCTGGTGTTCTACAACGACGGGCACACGGCAAGGACCTGGACCAAAAGGGATTGCTTCATCCTCATGGGCTGTGACAGCCCCAGCTACCACGATGCCGTGCAGATCTCAGCGGGGCAGCTGTTCTTCAGAAAAAGTGCAAGGATGGTCAAGATCGTCGAGGAGTGGCTCACCTACTGCATGGACCCCCGAATCATTACGGACCAGGACAACACGTGCGGACAACCCAATTTGCCCGAGTTTCGAGACCATCGACACGATCAATCGGTCATCAGCCTGCTGGTGGCCAAGTACCAGATCGAACGGTTCAGAAACCCGTCGCAATGGGGAAACCACTACAAACCTCCACAGTGGCGAACCGCCGGTGAATTCGTCGATGGTGGCTATCGAATCGAAGACCGGTGGCTGTCCAATTCGCCGTATCCAACGCTGATGGATCACCATCGCAAGCGGCATCGCTTGACGCTGAAAGACTATGCGATGCGCCTGATCAGCGCCATGCGCTATCGTGTTCACGATCAAGAGCTCTGACCAACTCCTGCGGCTGGCACCCAGAAGTCCGTCAAGCCAACCTTTCGGCAAGGGTGCAATGGCCTGTACTGCTCAAGGAACGTGCGAAGAAAACTCCCGTCAGGGCGCGACTTCAGGGCTTGGTAAACCGCGGCGTTGATGCCGGACCGCTCTCGTCGGGTCGATCCATTTTCGAGCGGCGCGCTCATCGCCACAGGGCGGTAGGCGCAGCGCAGGCCGACTTGCAGCGCGCGAGCGTGCAGATCGTGGTCGTCGTTTCCCAGGAAGAGGTTCACCTCGTCAAGAAGGCCCAGCCGTAGCAGTGCTCGGCGATTCAGCGCCCAAGGCCCGCGCATCACCGTCTCGGCGGTGTAGTAGTGGCTGCCGACCGCGACGTTCGCACCGTTCAGGATCTCAAGACCGCAGAGGCCCACCGTACGCCTGTTGAAGAGGCGCCACTCCAGGCCAGAAAAGCTCAGACGGTTTGGGGGCTCCGGGCTTTTCAACAGGCCGAACCAATGAGCGCCCCGGCCGGAGACCGAGAAGATGCTGGGGTTCTGCTCCATCGGCTGCGTCAGCAGCGCATCGAACCGTGGCGTCAGCACCTCGATGTCCGCCTGGATCTCGATGATGGTTTCGCCGCGGGCCACCAGAAAACCCAGATTGTCGCACCGTGTTTCGAAGATCG
>CANGXK010000201.1 GCA_947457715.1 Gemmatimonadota bacterium | reverse complement strand
GGCGGCGCGAGCGTCGTCGACCCAGAGCGCGTAGTCGCGCACGCCGTCGCCGTGCTTGTGCACGTGGGCGGCGATGGGCGAGTCGAGGTTCAGCGCCGTCGTGAGCACGAGGCGGATCTTCCCCTGCTGCATGAGATAGCTCGCGCGGTCGCGCACGCCGGTTTCCGGGCCGCGATACCCGACCAGCTGATAGCCGAATGCCGAGCGGTAGTAGTGGCTCGCCTGCTTGGCATTGCCGACAAAGAACTCGACGTAGTCGGTGCCGTTGATCGGGAACGCATCGTGCTCGATCCCCTGTTCGGGGATAGTCATCGTCGCCATGGAGCAGACCTCAGTTGTGATGGATGGACAGTCGGGCGCGCGAAATCGCGCCGACAGCGGGCAGCCATCTCGAACTCAGATATGCGAACGCGGCAGCGCGCCGATCCAGGCGCGTTGCCGTTGGTCTTCCGAAAGCGGGTTGTTGGCCATGGGACGATGCTCCACGAACGATTTTTGCAGGGCCGGTCCGGCGGGATATCTGAAAGATAACCCCGTGGGAGGGCGTGGTGCCTACGAGCGGAGTTCGGGGAGATCGGCGAAGAGCGCCAGCGCCGCCGGGTTGGCCAAGGCATCGGCGTTTTTCACCGGTCGGCCGTGCACGACGTCGCGGACCGCCAGCTCCGTGATCTTGCCGCTGATCGTGCGCGGAATATCGGCCACCGCCACGATCACCTTCGGCACGTGATGCGGACTGGCGTGTTCACGGATGCGCTGGCGGATCGTGCGCTGCAGGTCATCGGTGAGGAGGGTGCCCTCGCGCAGCCGCACGAACAGCACGACGCGCGACTCGTCGCCATCAGCGCCCAGGCGCTGCTCGATCACCAGCGACTCCAGAATGGCCGGGATCTGCTCAACTTGGCGATAGATCTCCGCCGTGCCGATCCGCACGCCGCCGGGATTGAGGGTCGCGTCGCTGCGGCCGTGAATGACGAGACCGTCGTGTGCCGTGATCTCCGCCCAATCCCCATGACGCCAGACATTGGGGAAATGCTCGAAATACGCCGCATGGTACAGAGCGCCGTCGGGATCGTTCCAGAAGGCCACCGGCATGCTGGGGAACGGACGTGTGCAGACGAGCTCACCCGGCGTCTCACGCACGGGCGTGCCGTCATCGCCGAACACGTCGACCGCCATGCCGAGCCCGCGCATCTGCAGTTCGCCGCGGTACACCGGCCCCGTGGGATCACCCAGCGCGAAGCAGCTCACGATGTCGGTGCCACCACTGATGCTGGCCAGTCGCACATCCGCTTTGATCTGCGCGTACACGAAGTCGTAGCTGTGCGCCGCCAGCGGACTGCCGGTGGAGAGAATCGCCCGCAAGGCCGAGAGGTCGAAGTGCATGCGCGGCTGCACGCCCTCCTTCTCGAGCACGGCCAGATACTTGGCGCTCGTGCCGAACACCGAGACACGTTCGGCGGCGGCCATGCGCCACAGAATGTCGGCCGACGGGGCCAGCGGCGCGCCGTCGTACAGCACGACGGTGCTGCCGATGGCCAGCGCCGACACCAGCCAATTCCACATCATCCACCCACAGGTGGTGAAGTAGAAGATCGCGTCGTCGGGGCCAAGATCGGTGTGCAGCGCCAGTTCCTTCCAGTGCTGCAGCAGCGTACCGCCAGCACCATGAACCATGCACTTGGGGAGTCCCGTGGTGCCCGACGAATACATGATGTACAACGGATGATCGAACGGCAGCCGGACGAACGTCGGCACGCGATGCGACGCATACTGCCCCAGCACGTCGGGGAACGTGACGGCATGCGGGATGATCGAGAGCTCCGGCGCGTCACTCACGTACGGCACCACCCACACCGCCGCCAACGACGGCAGCGACGCCACGATCTCGCGCAACCGCTCAAGGCAGTCGATCTGCTTGCCGGCGTACCAGTACCCGTCGGCGGCGATCAGCACCTTCGGCGCGATCTGCCCGAAGCGATCGAGCACGCCCTTCGTACCGAAGTCGGGCGAGCAGGACGACCACACCGCGCCCAGCGACGTGGTGGCCAGCATCGCGATCACCGCCTGCGGCAGGTTCGGCAGATAGCCAACCACGCGATCACCGACGCCGACACCAGCGGCCGTGAGTGCCGCGGCCATCGCGGCCACCTGCGCGGCCAACGCCGCGAAGCTGATTCGCTGCTGTGCACCGTGCTCATTCCACGCCACGATCGCCGTGCCGTCATCGCGACGACGCAGCAAATGCTCGGCGAAGTTGAGGCGCGACTCCGTGAACCAGCGTGGACCGCGCAGCGCATCGGGCGGGGCCATGCGCTCGCCGCCCACCAGCACGTCGCGCCATGGCGCCTCGGGCGAGCCCGGACCGTCGGCCATGATCGCCGCAGCCCGCCAGATCTCCGCCCAGAACGCGTCGGGGTGGTCCACCGACCAGCGCTGCAGCGCGTGGGTATCGCCGACCGACGCGTCGACGACCCCGCGCGCCTGCACAGCGAGCCGGAACTGCGTCATCCGGGCACGCGCGACCGCCTCTGCCGTCGGCGTCCAGATGGGCGTGTCGTGACCCGGCGTCTGGCCCGTCACGTGACCTCGTCCCGCGCCGATTGCACGGCGTGACATGCGGGCCCATGCGACTCGCAGTACCAGCCGTGACGGTCATGAAAGATCAGATGCGGCGCATCGTTGGGCCGGAATCGCACCCGTACCAGATGCTCGACGCCCGTGTGTGCTCCCACGACGACCCGTGGATCGAGCACATCGATCACCGGCCGGACGGGAAACAAGTCGAATTGCGGCGGCGCCATCGCGGCCTTGGCACCGGCCGAGGCAGACGCCGACGGGCGCGCGCTTTTAGCGCGTTTGGAGGCGGGGGGGCGCTCAGGGCGCGTCATCGAGCCGTTCGGACCAGCAGAAGCATATCCAATGGTCGCTAGGTCGCGCTCCGCGCGCCAGCGGCATCACGGGTCCGCCGCACGGCGTGGCGAGGCCGCGTCACGCGTCCATCACCGCGCGGATATCGGCGTCGAGCGTGGCCTCGGCCGTGTGGCGTGTAACCCACGACACCACGAAGAACACCAGCATCGAGAGCACCAGTGCGATGGCCGTGGCCGTCACGCCGGCGGGAAAGGTGAACACGCGCGCGAAGGCGAGCGTCTCGAGTCCCAGCGTGACGCACAGCCCTGTGGCGATCGACGCGATGGCGCCGGCGCGGGTGGCGCCGGGCCAATTGAGGCCGATCGCCAGCGCCGGCACGAGTGTGGAGGCGAAGAGCCCCCAACCGAAAATCCCGAGCAGGGCCACGAGCGTCCCCGACCCCTGCGCAATGGCCACGGACAGCAGCGTGAGGAGCACCGTCCAGATGCGCCCCCAGCGCAGTTCGTCAGTCACGCGCCACCCCATGGCCATCGGGAGGTCGTGCGTGAGCGCCGCCGCGCCCACGCTGAGGAACGAGTTGACGGTGCTCATGATCGCCGCCGCCACGGCGGAGAAGACGACCGCGGCCAGCGGCAGCGGCACGAACTGCAGCAGAAAGGTGGGCGTGGCCGCGTCGGCCGTGGGGAGCGGCGCCGCACGTCCGGAGAGCACGAGCGCCTTCATCACCAACCCCACCCCCACGAACAGCAGCAGCGTGACGAACAGCGCACTCGTCATGAGCAGCGGAAACCACTTGAGCCGGCGCGGATCGCGCAGCATGTAATACTTGTGCACCACGTGCGGCTGCCCGAGGGCGCCCAGTCCGAACACGAAGAAGAACGACATCGCCGCGAGCGGCGAGATCCGCCCCCACGGCCCCAGCAGCGCCGGGTCGTGCGTCATGATGGTGCGCGACACCTGCTCGAGCCCCCCGCCCTGCTGCAGCGCGACCGCGAACACGAGGGTGGAGGCGACGGCCATGAGCACCCCTTGAAACACGTCGTTGTAGATGCCGGCCAGGATGCCGCCGGACACCGAATAGGCCAGCACGACGGCGGCCCCGATCCACAGCGACGGCGCGGCGCCCAGCCCGAAAATGGCGTCGACCACGAGCCCGAGCGCGAGCAGGTTGGTGGCCATGTACCCCACGATCGCCACGAGGATGGCCACCGCCGCGAGTCCCTGCGCGAGGCGCGACTGATACCGCGCCCCGATGGCATCGGGCACGGTGATCATCTCGCGCACTTCGGCCAGCAGCCGCAGCCGCTTGGCCAGCACCCACGCGCCCATCGAGTTGGTGAGCGCGGCCGGCAGCACGATGAACACCGCCCCGAGCCCGATGGAGTACACGAGGCCGGGGCCACCGATGAACGCGAACCCTGAGAGGGTGGCGGCCATGGCGGAGATGGCCAGCGTGACGAGCCCGATGCCGCGCCCGGCCACGAAGAAGTCCGCGGCCGACGTGGTGCGGCGCGTGGCCCACACCCCGATCGCGGCAACCACCGCGAAGTACAGCAACGCCACGCCGCCGATGACGGGGCGCGCGCGCTCGGGCACACTCGACGCCTGCAGCAGCGGCAGGAGCGACCACAGCGGCAGCGCGCTCATGTCGCGGGCCCGGTGCGGCCTGCCGAGGCGTCTGTCGGCGTGTCCGTGAGCGGGCGCCGCGCGGCGCGTACGCGCGCGAGGTCGGCGTCGGAGAGTGTGAGCGCGTCGAAGCTCCACGCGTACACTAGCGGCAGCAGGAACAGCGGCACGAGCCCTACACCGTACAGAATCACCGCGGCCCGCGGCGGAAGCCCCAACCAGTACGGCCCGGCGGCGGTATCGACGGGGAGTTGCAGGGCGAGCAAAAACCCGCCGCCCACGAGCACGAACACCAGCGCGAAAGACACCGCCAGCACGAGGCGCGCGCGGGGAGCGGTGGCGGCGCGGCGCGCGGCGCCGAGCAGCATGACGCTGATGAGACAGAGGGGGACGCTGAACGCCATCACGTACGGCCCCGCTCGTCCGACTGACGCGGGAAAGAAGGCGCTGGCGTAGGCCGCGCAGATCCCGAGCGTGCCGCACAGTACGCCGCGTCGCGCGAGCGTGGTCAGGGAGAATCCGGAAGCCGCCATGGCTTACACAATACCACGCCGCACCGCCGTTTCGGTGGTGTGGCGGCTGGTGGCACTCCCCAGTAGTCCCGCGCTGCTGGGGACACGGCCGCGCTGGGCCGCGCTCGACCCGTGAGATCGGCGTTTTTTCCTCGACTCCTGTTCACGGTGTGATCCGTTCTGTGGCTCCGCGTGCTCTGCGTGCTCTGCGTGCTCCGCGCCTCCGCGTGATCAGTTCCGCGGCGTGCGCCCCGCGGTGAAGGGAACGGATCACAATGAAGAGGAGAACCCGCGCTC